>NZ_JAXCID010000024.1:0-62014 GCF_035985125.1 Arthrobacter sp. CG_A4
GGGAGGGTGTGGGAGAGTAGGTCACCGCCGGACAACCATTAAACGGTCGAGAGCCTCCAACCACCAGGTCGGAGGCTCTCCCGCATTTAACCCCCCGGCCTGCATAGAGTAGCAGGGCCGAATATGACATCTGGAAATTGTGTGCGATGGTGCGTCCTGAGCGCTTTTGCAGCTTCATACCGGTGCGCCCTTGCCTGATCAATAGCGGGCCCGGTTAGTATTTGGTGTGGCTTGCTGACAGCGGGCTCTGGTGGAACCAAAGCGTCCACTGTTCGATCTGGGGGAGTGGACTAGTGAAAATTCCAAAAGTGATTGCTATCGTGGCAATTTTAGCAGCGGCGACAGCGTCGTCCATCATGCCAGCTCATGCTGAAGGCGAGCCCACAGCCGCCCCATCCATAGCTGCAAGCCTCCTCCCATCCCCGGGCGCCGGCCAAAAGGTTCCGCCGTCGCCCTCTGTTGCTTCCATCCCGTCGTCGCCTTCCTCACCCGCGACGTCTGATCCTACTGGGCCGGCGACTTCGCCGTCAGTGACACCTTTGCCGTCACCTAAACCCGAGTCAAATGGCGCGACCACCGCCAAGGAGCTACCCTCGGGTGTTGCCGCTGTAGGTGCCGGAGAAGCAGCCATTAACGCACACTGGATATCCCTGGGGGGCGCTGCCGGTTCGCTGGGTTCTGTGGCCTCAAGCGTTTCCTGTGAGCTACGGGAGCGCGGATGCGTTCAGCGCTTCGAACGTGGCGCCATTCATTGGACCGCGAAGACGGGACCCCACGCTACTAAGGCGGCCATAGCTGACCGATGGGCAATCATGAACTGGGAGTCCGGGCGGCTGGGATACCCCGTCAGCGACGAGAAGTGCGGCCTGAAAAATGGTGGTTGTGTCCAGCGTTTCGAAGGCGGGGCAGTTCACTGGTCCTCGTCCAGCGGCGCACATGCAACGGTGGCGGCCATTGCAGCCCGATGGGCAACCTTGAACTGGGAGTCCGGGCGGCTGGGATACCCCGTCAGCGACGAGAGATGCGGCCTGAAGAATGACGGCTGCGTCCAACGCTTCGAGGGCGGTGTCATCTACTGGTCTGCCTTTGGCGGCGCCCAACCGATGTGGGGTGCCATCCTCGCCAGCTACGGCGCCCGATCTTGGGAGTCCGGCTCACTGGGCTATCCGGTTGCCGCCGAATCCTGCCCCGGATCCAGCTCGTGTTCACAGGAGTTTCAGTACGGCCGTTTCACCTGGAACGAGGGCGAGGGTGTCAAGTACCACCTGCGGTCTGCTGGCTACTGCGAGTCGTTGAACCGCAATGCCGTCGGATACCTGGGTGCGGGCCCGGCGCGGGTGTCGTTCGCTATTGCCGAAAGCTACCCTGCTACGCCTGTCACGTTTACCAATTGCGTTCGGGTCAACGGCCTGTACCAGGTCGAGTGGGCGGTCCCAGGCTATGCCGGGGAGAGCGGATTTGCCCGACCGGGTGTCGCGTCAGGTCCCACTATCAACAAGTTTTCGCCCACCGGCTCTTTCTCGGTGACTGAAGCATTTGGCCTCGGAAATCCTGGAACCGGGCTTTCCTACCGCCAACTGAACCCGTATTCACGTTGGGGCGGCCGACTGAACTCGAACTACAACAAGTACTTCGAATCCAGTGCCGACATCTTTCCGGACGAAAACATGTGGTATTATGCCACGAGGCCGTCGCACGATTACCGTCAGGGCGTAGTAATCAACTACAACCGACCCCCGGACTCGGCAATCCAAATGAATGCGGGCTTTGCGATTTTCCTACATGCCAATCGGGTCCCCACCTGGGGTTGTATCTCCCTTAATGAAGCAGACGTCGTGCGGTACCAGCGGACAGCGGTTCCCGGCGACCGGATCATCATGGGAGTTGGTGAAGATGTTTTCAACTAGGGCGACAGGGTTTGCGATCCTCGGATTCATCTTTGTGATTGGACTGTCTGCATGCAGCGGGTCGTCCCCATCCCCTGACGTCGGGGATTTGACGCCGTCTGGATCCGCAGCTGCGGCAGGTCCCGCCAGCTCCGCTCCCGTTACAGCGCGTGACGGATCTTCGCTAATTCCTATAAGTGAAGTCGGGGCGTGTGCGCTCCTGAGTGTTGAGCAGATTGAGGAGATTCTGGGTGACGCGGCGCGTGAGATCCAGACCGGCGAGGCATCTGGGACGGCGGGACCTACTGAAGTCAGGCACGAAAACTGCATCTACCCGCTTGACAAGGCTGGGACCACCACTCACGCTGTCGTGTTTGAAATCATCACCTATCCGGACGAGGCGAGCCGAGCCAACGCTGACCCCTGGGAGTCCATGATGTCCCCCGCGGTGGTTACAGGCCTGCCGGGGGAAGCCCGTTTTGCCATCAACCGGCTCAGTCAGTCAACTGAGTACGTTCTCGCGGTGGCCGAGGGAACACGAGTCCGGAAAATCCTAGTGTCCCAGCCCAGTGAGGTTTCGACGTGGGATGCTCCTGAAGGACTGTCGGTGCTGAGGAAGTTGGCGGAGACGGCCAAACTCTAGCCCGCCGGACTCGACTACAATAGAGGCTGGCCTCGAGGCTGCCCATCCAGCACGGATTCGTCCTCGCCAGGCAAGACACATCTAGAGTTGTACGGCTGCCAGCGTGCCAGCCGGGGGCTCGCAACAGGAGGAATCCAGCATGGCTGAGCACAACGACCGTAACCGGGGCGGCAACGATCGCGGCAACTCCAGCGGCGGACGTAGTTCCGGAGGCGGAGGATTCCGCGGCACCAACAATTCAGGTGGCGACCCGCGCGGCTTCCGGGCTAGGGAAGATCGGGGCTCGGAAGGGCCCCGATCCTCGTCCGGGGATCGTAAGCCTCCCTACAGTGGCGGCGGCGATCGGGATCGGAAGCCTTTTGGTGATCGTGCTCCGCGTGAGGGTGACCGTAGGCCGTTCAGCGGTGGCGGGGATCGGGATCGGAAGCCGTTTGGTGATCGTGCTTCGCGTGAAGGTGACCGCAAGCCGTTCAGCGGTGGCGGGGATCGTAAGCCTCCCTACAGTGGCGGCGGGGACCGGGATCGTAAGCCCTTTGGCGATCGTGCTCCGCGTGAGGGTGACCGTAAACCGTTCAGCGGTGGCGGGGATCGTAAGCCTCCCTTCAGTGGCGGCGGCGATCGTGACCGTAAGCCGTTCAGCGGCGGCGGGGATCGCAAGCCTCCCTACAGTGGCGGCGGGGATCGGGATCGTAAGCCCTTTGGCGATCGTGCTCCACGTGAGAGTGGCGGCGAGCGCCGTAGCTTCAGCGGCGGCGACCGCGATCGCAAGCCGCCCTACAGCGGGGGCGACAACCGTAAGCCGTTCGGCAGCCGTGATGATCGTCCGGCGCGCAGTTTTGATCGGGGCGACACGGGACCCCGCCAGTTCGGCCGCGACCGCGCCGAGGATCGCCCCGTTCGCGTACCCAACGCCCGGGATCTCCGCAGCGCCAACCGCCCCGACCGTGAGCGCTCACCGCAGATCGACGACGACGTCACGGGCAAGGAGCTTGACCGCGCGACGCAGCACCAGATCAAGACCCTTGAGGAAAACAGTGCGGAGTGGGTTGCCCGCCACCTGGTCATGGCCGGGCGCCTGATTGACGACGAACCCGAATTGTCCTTCCAGCATGCCCTCGCGGCCAGCCGCCGTGGTGGACGCCTCGCTGCAGTCCGCGAAGCTGTCGGGCTGACGGCCTATGCCGCCGGACACTATGGCGAGGCGCTGCGCGAATTCCGCACCTACCGGCGGATCAGCGGCTCCAACATGCACCTTCCCGTCATGGCAGACTGCGAGCGTGGTCTCGGACGCCCGGACCGCGCCCTGGACATGGCGCGCTCCGAAGAAGCCAAAGATCTCGACGCTCCGGGTAAGGCCGAGCTCGCCATCGTGGCGGCGGGTGCCCGGACCGATCTCGGTCAGCTCGACGCCGCTGTCTCCGAGCTGGAGATCGTCCAGCTGGACATCAACCGCGCGTTCTCCTACAGCCCCCGGCTCTTCCGCGCCTACTCCGACGCCCTAACCGCAGTTGGCCGCACGGCCGAAGCCGAGAAGTGGCAGCGCCAGGCCGGCGTCGCCGAAAACGCTCTTGGCGTCGACGTCTCGGACGACCCGGACATCATCGACCTCGGTTGGGACGAGGAAGAGGAAGCCCGCGAGGAACAGCAGCAGCGCCGGCTCCTGGCCGAACAGTCCGCCGAACAGTCAGCCCGGCAGACCGCCGCGTCGGCCGATGAGCAGGCCCCCCGTGCCGCCACCGCGGAAGCCGTTGCCGGCCTCCCGGAAACGGCCGCTGCCGAGGACGGCACCAACGCGCTCGAGGAAGGGTCCGACGACGTCGAATCCGACTTCTGGGAGTCCGACGACGCCGAGTCAGACGAAGACTCCGTGGAGAGGGATGCCCTTGACCGCTCAGAGGTACTGGCCGGTGCCGACTCCGGCGAGACCGGCCGTGGCAATTCCGGCGAGGACTCCCACCACGACGAGGACTCCCACTACGACGAGGATGCCCACAACGACGCGGACTCCGGCCAGCCGGAACGCGCCGAGGACTAAGCGCAGATGGCCGGAACGGAGCTGATCTCGGCGTTCGATGCACTGCTCGCTGACCTCGACGGCGTGGTCTACGCAGGACCCCACGCCATTCCCGGGGCCGTGGAGTCGTTGCGCCGGCTCGCCGGCATCGGCGTCGGACTGGGCTACGTCACCAACAACGCGTCCCGGACGCCCGCGCAGGTTGCCCAGCACCTGCGCGGGCTCGGGGCGCCGGCCGAGGACCATCAGGTGGTCAGCTCCCCGCAGGCCGCCGGGGAACTGCTCGCCTCGCTGCTGCCCGCGGGCGCCCGCGTGTTGATCACCGGCGGCGAAGCCCTGGCCCGGGAGATTGAACTCGCCGGGCTTGTGCCGGTGCGCAGCGAGGCGGAGAAACCTGTCGCCGTGGTGCAGGGCTTCCACCCCGACCTCGGCTGGAAAGACCTCGCCGAAGCGTCGTACGTTGTCGCCGGAGGCGCCCTCTGGGTGGCCACCAACACGGACATGTCCATTCCCCAGGCCCGCGGCATCGCCCCCGGCAACGGCACGCTCGTCGCCGCCGTCGCCGCGGCAACCGGCCGGCGTCCGCTTGTTGCCGGCAAGCCGGAGGCGCCGCTGTTCCATGCTGCCGCCAAACGGCTGGCCGCCGACCGGCCGCTTGTGGTCGGCGACCGCCTGGACACCGATATCCTCGGCGGCAACAATGCAGGCTTCGCCACGGTGGCCGTCCTGACCGGCGTCGACACGAGGGAATCCATCCTCGCTGCCCGAACGCTGGAACGGCCGGACTACCTCATCAACGACCTCACAGACCTCTACCGGCCCTACCCGGCGGTGGAGCACGACGCCGGACGGTACCGATGCGGCGCCGCCGTCGCCGTCGTACACGGACACACCGTGCACATCAGCGGTGATCCCGCCGACCTCGATTCCTGGCGGGCCGCCTGCGCGGCCTGGTGGGCCGCCAACCCGGAGACCGCCACTGCCCTCGCACCGGTCCTCCAATGGCCGGATCACTAGAATGGCTGGATCATTGGACTGGAAAGCATGACTGAGCTGACTCCTGCGCCGCGCCCCGGGACGAACCCTGAGCGGCGTACCGCGAGCGAATCGGACCCGGTCGCGCCGGAGGAACTGCCGGAAGAACCGCCGGAAGACGCAGGAGAACTCAGGCCCGACTGGCCGCCGCTTCCGGCCGGAGCAGCAGCCCGGGACGCCACAGTCGATGCCCTGCTGGAGCGGCTTGGCGGACTCCCCGGGCAGCCGGTAGCCGTCCACGGCGAGGTCTACGCAGGCCTGCACGACGACTTGATGGAAGCCCTGAACGACGACGTCACCGGACCCACCGCAGCGGGGGAATCGTAGAATGAGCAGGCTCGACCAGGCCCTCGTCAGCCGCGGCCTCGCGAGGTCACGGACCCATGCCGCACGCCTCATCGCCGAAGGGAAAGTCAGCTCCGGCGGCGAAGTCCTTGCCAAGGCCTCCCTCCAGGTCCAGGAAGAAACCCTTCTGGACGTCGCGGCCGCAGAGGAGGACAACTACGTCAGCCGCGCCGGACATAAGCTGGCCGGCGCGCTGGACGCCTTTTCTGCCGTCCAGGTTAACGGAAAGCGGTGCCTCGACGCCGGTGCCTCCACGGGCGGGTTCACCGAGGTGCTGCTCCGGCGCGGCGCGGACCACGTCGTGGCGGTCGACGTCGGGCACGATCAGTTGGTCCCGCAGATCCGGAACGACCCGCGCGTCTCTGTCCATGAGGGTCGCAATGTCCGCTACATGACGCCGGACGAGATCGGCGGACGGGCCTCGCTGACTGTCGCGGATCTGTCCTTCATCTCCCTGACCCTGGTGCTCGCGAGCCTCGCGGCCTGCACCGAACCGGGCGGCGACCTGGTCGTGATGGTCAAGCCGCAGTTCGAGATCGGCAAGGACCGGCTGGGCCGCACCGGCGTCGTCACCTCAGAGTGGGAGCGCCGTCTGGCGGTGGGGAAGGTCGCGGCGGAAGCCATGGACACGGGCCTGGAATTGATGGGTCTCGCTGGCAGCCCCTTGCCCGGTCAGGACGGAAACGTGGAGTACTTCCTGTGGATAAAGCGCGGGATTGGCACAGACCTGCCTAAGATCGAGGAGCGGGACGCAGCCGTTGCTGCGTTACTCGGAACGATCTGGCCCAAGTACTAGAAGCACTAGAAAGCGGAACCCGATGAGCAGGCGTGTCCTCATCCTTGCCCACACAGGCCGCGAGGAATCCCTCAAGGCTGCCTGGGAGGCCTGCGCCCGGCTCCACGCCTCCGGCATTGTGCCGGTGATGCAGAAGTCCGAGCTCGGCGACATGGTCCGGTTCTTCGGGCGTCTCGACCAGCCGGTCGAAGTCCTGCATGACCATGTGAAGCTGCCCGACGTCGAACTGGTTATGGTGCTCGGCGGCGACGGTACTATCCTGCGTGCGGCGGAACTGGTGCGCGAGGTCGACGTGCCGCTGCTGGGCGTCAACCTGGGCCACGTCGGGTTCCTCGCCGAGAGCGAACGGGCGGACCTGGCCCAGACCGTAGAGTGGGTCGCCCGCCGCGATTACACCGTGGAAGAGCGGATGACCATCGACGTCCAGGTCTGGGTCCGCGGCCAGAAGATCTGGCACACCTGGGCGCTGAACGAGGCCGCAATCGAAAAGGGCAACCGGGAACGGATGCTCGAGGTGGTCACGGAAGTCGACGAACGCCCCCTGACGTCCTTTGGCTGCGACGGGGTGGTCCTCGCCACCCCCACCGGCTCCACCGCCTACGCCTTCTCCGCCGGCGGCCCCGTGGTGTGGCCGGAAGTCGAGGCGCTCGTGATTGTTCCGATCAGCGCCCACGCCCTCTTCGCCAAGCCGCTGGTGGTCTCACCCCGGTCCAGGCTCGCCGTCGAGATCCTGAACCGTACCGGCGCCCAGGGCGTGCTGTGGTGCGACGGCCGCCGCTCGGTGGATCTCCCGCCGGGGGCCAGGGTGGAAGTGACCCGCTCCGCCACGCCCGTCCGGCTCGCCCGCACCCACCAGACTCCTTTCTCCGGCCGCCTGGTCCGCAAGTTCGAGCTGCCTATCCAGGGCTGGCGGGGCCCCGCGCCGCAGACTGACGCAGTCCACACCGGGCCGGTTCCGGTGATCCGCACGCTCAGGCCGGCCACGCCGCTGGCGCCCCGGCACGCCGGCACCGATCCCGCGACCGACACCACCGATCCCACCACCGACGCCACCGATCCGACCACCGCGAAGTGACCCATGCTTGAAGAACTGAGAATCCGAGACCTGGGCGTCATCACCGACGCCACGCTGCCGCTCGGCCCGGGACTGAGCGTCGTGACCGGTGAAACCGGCGCGGGCAAGACGATGGTGGTGACCGCCGTCGGGCTGCTGCTCGGCGCGAGGTCCGACGCCGGAGCAGTGCGCAGCGGTGCGAAGAGCGCCTCCGCGGAGGCTACCGTGAAGCTCGACGCCGGGCATGCCGCCGTGGCGCGCGCCAGGGAGGCGGGGGCGGAGGTTGAGGAGTTCGACGGCGCCGCCGAACTGCTGATCGCCCGGAGCGTGGGCGCCGAAGGCCGGAGCCGCGCGTACCTCGGCGGCCGTGCCGCCCCCATCGGGGTCCTCGCAGAGATCGGCGAAACCCTCGTGGTGGTGCACGGCCAGTCTGACCAGATCCGGCTCAAGAGCCCCGTAGCGCAGCGCGGCGCCCTCGACAAGTTCGCGGGGAACAGCCTCGCCGGGACCCTCGCCGCCTACCAGGAGCTGTACGGACATTGGAAAGCCATCCAGACGCAGCTGGACGAGCTCCGCAGCGCCGCCCGGGAACGCCTCCGCGAGGCCGGATCCCTGGAGGCCGCCCTCACCGAGATCGACGCCGTCGCCCCGCAGCCGGGGGAGGACGAGTCGCTCAAAGCCGAGGCCGTGAAGCTCGCCAACGTTGAGGAACTCCGGATGGCGGCCACCACGGCGCACCAGGCCCTCATCGCCGAAGACTTCGGCGAGGACGCCGACGCCACGACGCTGGTCGATGCCGCCAAACGGACCCTGGAACACGTCGCCGAACATGACGGGGAACTCGGGGCCGCCGCCGCCCGGCTGGCCGAGGTCGGCTTCCTGCTCAACGACATTGCCGCGGAACTCGCCAGCTACCAGGCCGCACTCGACACCGAGGGCCCCGAGCGCCTCGCTGAGATCGAGGACCGCCGTGCCGCGCTGGCGAAGCTCGTGCGCAAGTACGCGCCGAGCATCGACGAGGTGCTGGTCTGGGCCGAGGAGTCCCGGGCGCGGTTACTGGAACTGCAGGACGACTCCACCCGGATCGAGGCCCTCGACGCGGAAGTCACGCGCACCGAGGCGGAGCTCGGCAAGCAGGCCGCCGCGGTCAGTAAGCTGCGCAGGAAGGCCGCCAAAGAGCTCTCCGCCCGTGTCAGCGCCGAACTGAAGGCACTCGCCATGGCGGACGCCACCCTGGTCATTAACGTCGAGCCCGGCGCGCAACTGGGCCCGTACGGTGCGGATGAGATCACCTTCCTGCTGCAGCCGCACTCCGGCGCCCCGGCGCGCCCGCTGGGCAAAGGCGCCTCGGGAGGCGAACTGTCCCGGGTGATGCTAGCCATCGAAGTGGTGCTCGCCGCCGTCGACCCGGTCCCGACTTTCGTTTTCGACGAGGTCGACGCCGGCGTCGGCGGACGGGCCGCCGTCGAGATCGGCCGCCGGCTGGCGATGCTCGCCCGTCATGTCCAGGTGCTCGTGGTCACCCACCTGCCACAGGTGGCGGCCTTCGCCGACCAGCACATCCGGGTCACCAAGACCTCGGTACGGGGCGCTGGCGGGGCAACTGCGACCGGCTTCACCTCCAGCGACGTCCAGCTCCTCGACGAGGCAGAGCGCGTCCGGGAGCTTGCCCGCATGCTGGCCGGCCAGGAGGATTCCGAATCCGCGCAGGCGCACGCCCAGGAACTGCTGGACGACGCCAGGCTTCTGCCGCAGTAGGCCTGAGGCTGCCGCCGCCTCGTCCGGCGCGATAACGGCCGGGCACATCGACCCGTGAAAGGCTCAAATGATGATAGGCTCGAACTCCGTGGTGCAGCGATCAAATTCCCGTGTAAATTCCCGGTTTCCGGGCTCGTCCAAGACGACCAAACACATCTTCGTCACCGGTGGTGTGGCGTCCTCGCTCGGTAAGGGACTGACGGCTTCGAGCCTCGGCCACCTACTGCGGGCACGCGGCTTGTCTGTAACTATGCAAAAGCTCGATCCCTATCTGAACGTGGATCCGGGCACGATGAACCCCTTCCAGCACGGCGAAGTCTTTGTCACCGATGACGGCGCCGAAACGGACCTCGACATCGGCCACTACGAGCGCTTCCTCGACGAAAACCTGGAAGGCTCGGCCAACGTCACAACCGGCCAGATCTACTCCACGGTGATCGCCAAGGAGCGCCGCGGCGAATACCTCGGCGACACCGTCCAGGTCATCCCGCACATCACCGATGAAATCAAGCGGCGCATGCGGCTTCCCGCGGAGGGCAAGCACGCCCCCGATGTGATCATCACCGAAATCGGCGGCACCGTGGGCGACATCGAGTCGCAGCCGTTCCTCGAGTCCGCCCGCCAGGTCCGCCAGGACATCGGCCGCGGAAATGTTTTCTTCCTGCACGTCTCGCTCGTGCCGTATATCGGCCCGTCGCAGGAGCTGAAGACCAAGCCGACGCAGCACTCCGTGGCCGCGCTGCGCTCCATCGGCATCCAGCCCGAGGCAATCGTGATTCGGTCGGACCGCGACGTGCCCCAGCCCATGCGGGACAAGATCGGCCGCATGTGCGACGTCGACATCGACGCCGTCATCGGCTGCCCGGATGCCCCGAGTATCTACGACATCCCGAAAACCCTGCACTCCCAGGGCCTGGATTCCTACATTGTCCGCGCCCTCGACCTGCCGTTCAAGGACGTGGACTGGACCAGCTGGGACAAGCTCCTCGACGCGGTCCACAACCCCAAGCACGAGGTTGAGATCGCTCTGGTGGGCAAGTACATCGACCTCCCGGACGCCTACCTGTCCGTGACCGAGGCCCTGCGGGCGGGCGGCTTCGCCAACGACACCAAGGTCAAGATCCGCTGGGTCCCCTCGGACGAATGCGAAACCCGCGAAGGTGCCGTGCAGGCCCTGGCCGGCGTCGACGCGATCTGTGTCCCGGGCGGCTTCGGCATCCGCGGACTCGAAGGCAAGCTGGGTGCGCTGAAGTTCGCCCGCGAAACCAGGCTCCCGGTCCTGGGCCTGTGCCTTGGCCTGCAGTGCATGGTCATCGAGTACGCCCGCAACGTGGTGGGCCTGGAAGGTGCGTCGTCGAGCGAGTTCGAGCCGGACTCCAAGTACCCGGTCATCGCCACGATGGAAGAGCAGTTGGACATCGTTGACGGCAAAGGCGATCTGGGCGGCACCATGCGCCTGGGCCTGTACGAGGCCAAGCTGGATGAGGGTTCAGTGGTCGCCGAGACGTACGGCACCACTAACGTCAGCGAACGCCACCGCCACCGCTACGAGGTCAACAACAAATACCGCGAGCAGATCGCCGCCGAGGGGCTGGTGTTCTCCGGAACGTCTCCGGACGGCAAGTTGGTGGAGTACGTGGAGCTTCCCCGCGAAGTCCACCCGTACTACGTGGCCACGCAGGCGCACCCGGAGCTCAGCTCACGGCCTACACGCCCGCACGCCCTGTTCATTGGGCTGGTCAAGGCTGCCCTGGGGCACCAGAAAGGCGCCGGCAGCCAGAAGGCCGCCGCTGCCAACGGTGCGGCGGCGCCTGCTGCCGCCCAGCCCTCACCGGCAGCGGCCAAGTAAACGGTAACTGACTCAAAGGACGGCGCGATGCCCGGTAATTCTGAAACCCCCAGGGCTGTTCGGCAGGTTTCGGATGAACCCAGCCCGCGCCGTCTTTTGTCTTCCGAGACGGTCTACGAAGGCCGGATCTGGGATGTTGTCAGCGACCGTTTCCAGCTCAAAGACGACGGCGAGCCGCTCGTCCGCGACTATATCGACCACCCTGGGGCGGTGGCCGTTCTTCCCATGAACAACGCCGGCGAGGTTTTGCTGATCAGGCAGTACCGGCACCCCGTCGGCATGGACCTGTGGGAGATCCCGGCCGGGCTGCTGGATGTCGAAGGCGAGGACTTCGTCGTCGGGGCGGCACGGGAACTGGCCGAGGAAGCGGACCTCATTGCCGGGCAGTGGAACGTCCTCGCGGACTTCTTCAACTCTCCCGGATCATCCAGCGAGGCGATCCGGATCTACCTGGCCCGTGGCCTGAGCGAGGTGCCAGGGCACCAGCTGCACGTCCGCACCGATGAGGAAGCCGAAATCGAGTTCCACTGGATCCCGCTCGACGCCGCCGTCGCCGCGGTGCTGGCGGGCCGGCTGCACAACCCGTCCGCCGTCGTCGGCGTCCTGGCCGCAGCAGCCGCCCGCGCGGACAACTTCCAGGGACTCCGCCCGGCCGATGCGCCGTGGCCCGCCCACCCCGGCTGGCGCTGAGCGTGGAAACGCTGACCGCCGAACCGCCGGCGACCGAGCAGCCGGCACCCGGACAAGCTCCCGCCGCTGTCCCCGCGAAGGCGCCTGCGCGCCCGCTGACCGCGATTGACCGCGCCATGACGGACTACCTCCAGCACATGGGGGTGGAGCGCGGGCTCGCTGTCAACACCCTTTCCGCGTACCGGCGGGACCTGGCCCGCTACGCCAGGCACCTCGCCGGGACCGGGCGCCAGCGCCCCGCCGAAATCACGCGGCACGACGTGACCGGCTTCGTCGAGGCCCTGTCCGACGGATCCGACGGCGGCTCGGCCCTGGGCATCCGCTCGGCTGCCAGGACGGTGGTGGCCGTGCGCGGGCTGCACAAGTTCTGGGCGCTCGAAGGTGTGACCCCCACAGACCCGGCCGCCGATGTCCACCCGCCGATGCCCGGCAAGCGGCTGCCCAAGGCCATCAGCGTCGATGAAGTCACAAGGATCCTCGAAGCGGCCGGCAGCGACACGGCCACCGGCCTGCGTGACCGTGCCCTGCTGGAGTTCCTGTATTCCACCGGTGCGCGGATCAGCGAAGCCGTGGGCCTGGATGTCGACGACATAGCCCTGCAGCCCGCCGGGCAACCGGAACAGGCCGGACCGGCGATTGTCCGGTTGTTCGGCAAGGGCTCCAAGGAACGGCTGGTCCCGCTGGGATCATTTGGGGCGCGAGCCTTGGACGCCTACCTGGTCCGCGGCCGGCCACTGCTGGCAGCCAAAGGCAAGGGAACCCCTGCCCTTTTCCTGAATGCCCGCGGCGGCAGGATCAGCCGGCAGAGCGCCTGGACCATCCTCAAGGCCGCAGCCGAAAGGGCCAACATCACCAAGGACGTCTCGCCGCACACACTGCGGCACTCCTTCGCGACGCACCTGCTCGAAGGCGGGGCCGATGTCCGGGTGGTCCAGGAACTGCTGGGCCATGCCTCCGTGACCACCACGCAGGTCTACACGCTCGTGACGGCGGACACGCTGCGCGAGATCTACGCCGCCGCGCATCCACGCGCGCTTGGCTGAATGATCATCCGACTGCTTCGACGGGCTGAGCATGACGACGTAGCAGTTTCGAGGCGTCGGTCAGTGCCGGCCTCACACCGCAATCCAACAAGTCTTCATCCCACCAAGTCGTCATCAGATTGTCGGTGCTCCCTGATGTAATTGAGGTATGGAAAGCAGGACAGCATGGAGTGCGGAGAGCAGGGCGGCCCTGGCGGATGTCGCCGAGTCCGCTGCCGTGCTGGCTGCTTTCATCGGCGCCGGCGCGGACCACGCTGATCCGTCCGGTGCCGGTACCGGGGCCCTGCGGGACGTTGATCCGTCCGGTGCCGATTCACTGCCAGGCGCCGACACCCTGGGAGACGGGGATCCGGTGCGGGATCTGGCCGATGATTGCCTGGACGCCCTCGCGGACGTGGCCCGGTTGGAGGCCCGGACCGCGGCGCTGAAAGTGCGGCTGGCCGCGGACTACGTCCAGGCCACCCTGTCCCTGGTACCCCCGGGAGCGTCCCCGCAGGAACGCACCATGCAGGAAATGGCGCTGACCGCCGAAGTCGCCTGTGTCCTGACTATCAGCGAACGAAGCTCCCGGGCGCTCCTGGCCGACTGCCAGGCCCTCACGACGGCACTGCCGCTGACCCTGGGAGCCCTGCAGGCCGGGACGATCTCCTGGGCCCACGCGAGGATCATCTGCGAGGAAACCAGCACCCTGGACCGGCACGGGGCGGCCGGGCTGGAAGCGCACTTCCTGGACCCCGGCGCGCCGAACCCCGCCCGCGGGGCCCCGCCCGGGGAGCTCGTGCCGTCCCGGTTCCGCGCCAAAGCCCGCACCTGGCGCGAACGCCACCACCCGGTCAGCATCGAGACCCGCCACAGCAAAAGCGCTGCGGACCGGCGGGTCGAGTACCTCCCGGACCGGGACGGTATGGCCTGGCTCTCGGCCTACCTCCCGGCCGGCACCGCCGCAGGGATCTGGGACCGGGCCACCGCCGCCGCCCGCGCCCTCCAAAACCCTGACGAGGCCCGCACCCTCACCCAG
The DNA here is from genome assembly GCF_035985125.1 of Arthrobacter sp. CG_A4. Classification (NCBI taxonomy): domain Bacteria; kingdom Bacillati; phylum Actinomycetota; class Actinomycetes; order Micrococcales; family Micrococcaceae; genus Arthrobacter; species Arthrobacter sp. CG_A4. The sequence continues at coordinate 14,132 of NZ_JAXCID010000024.1, forward strand.
CTCCGCGCCGACATCACCGCCACCTGGCTCCTCACCAACGGCACCACCTGCGGGGCTACCCGCGGGACGGCCGGAACGTGCGGGACGGACGGCAGCGGTCCCGGCATGTGCGGGACCGGCTTGTGCGGGGGTGTTCCGTCCCCGCGGGCGCAGGTCCTGATCACCGTCCCGGTCCTGTCCCTCCTGGGCGTCACCGGGGAACCGGCCATGTTGGACGGGTACGGGCCGATCCCGCCGTCCATGGCCCGGCGCCTGATCGCCGAGGGCGCCGAGTCCTTCCACCGGGTCCTGACCGACCCCCGGGACGGTACGCCCCTGGAAATCGGACGGACCAGCTACCGCCTCACCAAAGCCCAGCGTCAATGGCTCCGGCTCCGCGACGGCAGATGCCTCTTCCCCGGCTGCAACAACCACTCCCTGGACAACGACGCGGACCACCTCCTGGCCTGGGCTGACGAAGGCACCACCGGCATCTCCAACCTCGGACAAGCATGCCCCCGCCACCACCGCCTCAAACACAACACCGCCTGGACATCCGCCGGCGCCAGCAAAAACCACCCGCCAGGATGGACCTCACCCACAAACAGGCACTACCCCAGCGAACACCAGGACTGGGAACCACCCCACTGGCCCGACCACACCCTGACCACAGACGCAGGTCCTGACCCGGGCCTGGATGCGGATCCGGGCCGGCATCCGGACCCGGTACGGCATCCGGACCCGGCGCCCACCGGACACCCCAGCCCGGGTCCAGGGCGGGAACGCGGACCGCAACTGCCCCCGGACCCCTTCCCGGACTGGCACCAATCCACCGCCGCAGAAACAGATGATTCAGGCTGGCCGACGCCACTCGGCGACCCTTTCCCGGAAGACCTCCTGCTGCACTTCCTGCCGGAATCCTCGTTCCGCTAGAATTTTTTGCTCGCGTGTAAGAAAGAACTCTTCACGGGACACTTAGTTATCAGGAAGAAGTCATCCGATGTCAGGGGGGCGGGGACACCATGCTGGCCGCCAAAGAGCAAGCGTTCATTGACCTGCACCTTCAGCATTCCGCGCGAGTCTACGGCTACGTTGCCTGCCGAATCAATGACCGCCACCGCGCCGAGGAACTGGCGGCGGATGTCTTCAGAATTGCCTGGCAGAAGCAACTGTCGGAACCGCCCGGTATTGGTTGGCTGCTGGTCACCGCCCGGAATGTGATCGGCAATGAATACAAGGGACGACGCCGCCGCCAGGAACTGGTCGAGCGGCTGAAAGAGGAGGCTCTCCGCCAGGTCCCCGCAGCAAACACTGAAGAACGGGCGGCCGTGGCAGGGGTACTGGCGCAGCTGAGGGAGAGGGACCGCGAGGTTCTTATGCTCAGCTATTGGGACGAGCTGACCACCGCTGAACTGGCCCAGACGCTGGGATGTTCTCCTTCGGCCGCTGCGGTCCGCCTGCACCGGGCCCGCCGGGCGTTCGCGAAAGCTGCACCCTCCCACCTCATGACCCAACGGAAGGACTAGCCATGGACCGCATCGAACAGCTCATTAAGGATGCCAAGCCGCAGGTGGAAGGACCAGGCTCAGCATTAGGCAGCCACGCCGCCCGCTCGATCGTCTACTCCACGGATCCAAACATTGTCCGCCTGACAGGGCGCACTCCGGCGCGGCGCGCTGCCGTGCGGACTGCGACGGCTACCGCACTTGCCGCTGCTGCCGTGGTGGGCGCAGTGATTCTCGGCGGGAACCTGATGCCGCAGCCGGCGCCCGGCCCGGCCCAGACCGCCAGCCCGACGCCGGCGGAGACCGCCAGCCAGACGCCGGCGGATACCGCCAGCGCCACGCCGGCCTCCCCAGGCCCCTCCGTCGCCGCTCCCACGGCGCCTCCCACTCAAACGGGCAAAGCAGCTTTGAGTACCGAAGGCATCGCGTGCACCCCGGCCAACATTGACCAGCAGCGCGATGACCAGCAGCGGGCGATCACTCCAATCTCTCCCGCCGAACAGGGTTACTACACGGTTCTGGGCTGCGCCGACGGTTGGCTCGCCTATTCCATCTCAGATGACGGGGTCCGGGTGCTCCAGCTCGACGGCGGCAACGCCTGGTTCCTTATTGCCAAACTTCAGAACGGCCGTTTCCTCTGGGATGTCCGGCAGGAGTCGTCCAGCGTCTTCAACTGGGAGTTCCAGGCTGCGAACAATCAGGGCCTCACGCCACAGCAAGCTATGGACAAGGAATTTGCAACCGACGGCATACCGGTGGAACTCCGGCCGCAGCTGGTGGGTGATGGCCCGTCAGCCGGGTAGCTGGGGTGCCCCGCGGCAGTTATAGGGTGGAGCACATGAAGCTCACTCCGGTCACTCTCTGCTTCCTGCTCCGTGACGTGGAGAGCGGCACTGATGTCCTGCTGGGCCTGAAGCGGACCGGCTTCGGCACGGGCAAGATCGTGGGCCTCGGCGGCCATGTCGAGTCGGGGGAGAGCGACGCCGAGGCCGTAGTCCGGGAGGTCTGGGAAGAAGCCGGGGTCGTTGTCCGCCAGGAGAACCTGTCCTCTGCCGGCGTCGTCGAGTTCATCTTTCCCTCCCGGCCGGAGTGGAACATGTCGTGCAGGCTGTTCACCGCCAGATATTGGGAAGGCGAACCCGCGGAAAGCCCGGAAATTACGCCCGAATGGTTCGACGTCGAAGCGCTTCCGCTGCACCGCATGTGGCAGGATGCCGAGCATTGGCTGCCTCCGGCCCTGGCAGGTGAAAGGATCGACGTCGTCGTGGTCCTCAACGAGGACAACGAATCTGTCGCGTCGGTCCGGTACCCCTCCGCACCACAGTGAGCCAGGACCGAACTTCGCGCCGCGGCTGGCAACGCACAAACGACGGCGGCCCGGTCCCCCATAAAAGGTGACCGGGCCGCCGTCGAACACTGCCCGCTTTGCTATCAGGGAACTACTTCACATGCCGTTCCTCGACGCCGTTGTATTCGCTCAGCGGGCGGATCAGCGAGTTCGCGTCCAGCTGCTCCATGATGTGCGCGGTCCAGCCGGTGATCCGGCTGGCAACGAACAGGGGCGTGAAGGTGGGGGTGTCGAAGCCCATCAGGTGGTACGTGGGGCCGGCCGGGTAGTCGAGGTTCGGCTTGATCGCCTTGGCCTCGTCCATCGCCGACTCCAGACCGTTGTACAGTCCGAGCAGCTCGGGCCGGCCGTAGTGCGCGATCATCTTATCCAGTGCCGCCTTCATGGTGGGGACCCGGGAATCGCCGTGCTTGTAGACACGGTGGCCGAAGCCCATCACCTTCTTTTTCTGGGCCAGGGCGTCCTCCATCCAGGCCTTGGCCCGGGTGGCAGCCTCGTCCAGCGACTCTTCCGGACGGATGCCGATCTCGTCGAAGGTGTGCATCACGGCCTCGTTTGCGCCGCCGTGCAGCGGGCCCTTGAGCGCGCCGATGGCACCGGTCACGGCCGAGTGCAGGTCCGAGAGCGTCGAGGTGATCACGCGCGCCGTGAACGTCGAGGCGTTGAAGGAATGCTCGGCGTACAGGATCATCGAGACGTTGAACGCCTCAACAACCTCCTGGACGGGCTCCTCGCCGAAGGCCATCCAGAGGAAGTTGGCGGAGTAGCCCAGATCGTCGCGGGGCTCCACGGGTTCAATGGGGCGTCCCGCCGCGTGACGGCGGCGTTGGTCGTAGGAAACCACCGCGGGCATCGCCGCGAACAGGTCCACGGCCTTGGCCATGTTGGCCTCGCGGGAGGAATCCTCCGCCAGCGGGTGCCGGGCGCCCATGACTGAAGCTGCCGTACGGCAGACATCCATCGGGTGCGAGGAGGTCGGCAGCGCGTCGATCACCTGTCTGACCACCGGGTCCAGTGCACGCCCGGCGCGTTCCCGCGCCGAGAACTCAGCCAGCTGCTCCGTGGTGGGCAGCTCGCCGTTCCAGAGCAGGTACGCGACTTCCTCGAAGCTGCAGTTCGCGGCAAGCTCCTGCACGGGGTAACCGCGGTAGAGCAGCGAATTGGTGTCCGGGTTCACCTTGGAGACCGCGGTGTAGTCCACCACGACGCCGGCGAGGCCCTTTTTGATCTCTTGTTCAGCCATGCTGAAACTCCTTTGTTCCTGTCGCCTGTGTTGGACCGGCCGGAACCGGGGGCCCGTTGCGGGGCCTACTGTCCCGGGATCTGGAAATTGAAAACTCCGGTATCGAAGCTGTTGTAGGCCTCGTAGTCGACGAGGTCGTACAAACGCGCCCGGGTCAGCATGGTCCCGACCTGGGCTTCCTGGCTACCGTCAGCCTTAATCGATTCCAGCGTACGCTCCGCAGCGCCCATGGCACTACGGAGCAGCGTCACCGGGTAGATGATCATGTTAACCCCGACGCCGGCGAGCTGATCCACCGTGAACAGCGCGCTCTGGCCGAACTCGGTCATATTGGCCAGGATCGGCACGTCGACAGCGTCGCGGATCGCCTGGAACTCGCTGAGATCCTTCATGGCCTCCGGGAAGATGGCGTCAGCGCCGGCGTCCACGAGCGCCCTGGCGCGGTCCTGCGTGGCCTGCAATCCGTCCGTGGCCCGGATGTCGGTTCGCGCCATGATCAGGAAGTTCGGGTCCCGCCGGGCATCTGCCGCCGCCCGGATGCGCTTGGTGGCGGTGTCGAGGTCCACCACGTTCTTGCCGTCCAGGTGGCCGCAGCGCTTCGGGTTGAACTGGTCCTCGATGTGCAGTCCGGCGAGGCCTGCGTTCTCGAGTTCCTGGACCGAGCGGGCCACATTCATCGGCTCGCCGAAGCCGGTGTCGGCGTCGACGATGCTGGGCAGGTCCGTCATCCGGGCGATCTGCCCGGCGCGGGTGGCCACCTCGGTGAGCGTGGTCAGCCCGATGTCCGGCAGGCCGAGGTCGTTGGCCAGGACGGCACCGGAAATGTAGACCCCGGCGAAGCCCTTTTCCTCAATCAGCCGGGCCGAGAGCGGGTTGAACGCGCCCGGGAACTGCTGGATCGTTCCGGACGCCAGGAGCTCGCGGAAACGGACCCGCTTCTGCTCCGGGGTGACCTTCGAGTACAGCATTTAGAAGAGTCCCTTCGGTGCGGCGGCCAGGTCGATCACGCCGTCGGCGGCCGTGATGTTCAGCTGGTCAAGTTCGCCGGCGGCAAGCTCGGGGAGCCTTGCGGCGGCGGCGAGGAAGCGTTCGATTTCTTCTTCGGCGACGAGGCCGGCGGCGAGGGAGCGGAACTTGTGGACGTACTGTTCCCGGGCGAACGGCCGGGCGCCCAGCGGGTGCGCGTCGGCGACAGCGATCGACTCGGTGATGACCGTGCCGTCCGTGAGCGTGATGACCACGGTGCCGCCGAAGGCCTTTTCGGCGATGTCCAGGGAGTGGTAGCGCCGGGTCCATTCCGGGTCCTCGACGGTGGTGACCTTGTGCCAGAGTTCCACGGTGTCCGGGCGTGCGGCGCGTTCCGGGGCGTAGGAATCAACGTGGTGCCAGGAGCCGTCCTGCAGGGCGACGGTGAAGATGTAGGGGATGGAGTGGTCCAGCGTTTCGCGGCTGGCCGTGGGGCTGTACTTCTGCGGATCGTTGGCGCCGGAGCCGATCACATAGTGGGTGTGGTGGCTGGTCTTGATCAGCACTGATGCCACGTTGGCCGGGTCGGTGACCTCGGGGTGCCCGCCGTGCAGCTTGCGGGCCAGGTCGATCCAGGCCTGCGCCTGGTACTCGGCGGAGTGTTCCTTGGTGTACGTGTCCATGATGGCGCGCTTGGCTTCGCCGGGCGTCGGCAGCGGCACGGTGTAGGAGGCGTCGGGGCCGTCCAGCATCCAGGCAATGACGCCGTCTTCGCCCTCGTAGATCGGCACCGGGGAGGTCTGGCCGCGGATGGCACGGTCCGCGGATTCGACGGCCATCTTGCCGGCGAACGCCGGGGCGTGGGCCTTCCAGGTGGAAATCTCGCCCTTGCGGGACTGCCGGGTGGCGGTGGTGGTGTGCAGGGCCTGGCCGATGGACTGGAAGATGGTCTCGACCTCAAGTCCCAGCAGGGTGCCGATGCCGGCGGCCGCGGAGGGGCCGAGGTGGGCGACGTGGTCGATCTTGTGCTTGTGCAGGCAGATGGCCTTGACCAGGTTGACCTGGATCTCGTAGCCGGTGGCGATGCCGCGGATCAGGTCCTGGCCGCTGGAGCCCACATGCTGGGCCACGGCCAGGATGGGCGGGATGTTATCGCCCGGGTGGGAGTACTCCGCGGCGAGGAACGTGTCATGGTAGTCGAGTTCGCGGACCGCGACGCCGTTGGCCCAGGCTGCCCACTCCGGGGCGACGCGCTCTTCGATGCCGAAGACCTTCGAGCCCCTGCCGCCGGTGGTGGGGCCGTGGGTCAGGGCCTGGGCGCGGGCCGCGACGATCGGGGCGCGGTTCAGCGAGGCGATGGCCACCGAGGCATTGTCGATGACACGGTTGATCACCATGTCGGTGACCTCGGCCGTGACGGCGACGGGATCCGCGGCCACCGTGGCGATCTTGAAGGCGAGCTGGTCCTCGCGGGGCAGGTTTTCCTCGCTCTTGTACACGCGGACGTGGTGTTCCTTAACCATGGTGCTCCTTCATTTAGTGAGGTACGTGGGTGTTAGTGAGGTATGTGGGTGGCTTTGACGTGGGAAAGACTGCGGTGCAGATGAAGGGTGGTGGCGGCTTCCGCCAGCCGGGGGTTGCCGGCGGCGATTGCCTCGGCGATGGCGGCGTGTTCGGCGGCGGCGGCGGTCAGCCGTTCGGCGTCGTCGGCCGCCAGCCGGCGGACACGGACCAGGTGCACGCGCAGGCTGCGCATCGCCTGGGCCAGGTAGGCATTGCAGATCGCGGCGTCGATGGCCGAGTCCAGCCGCCCGACCAGCCCGTAGTAGTCGTGCCGGGCCGGGTCCCCGGCGCTGATCAGCGCGGGGGCCAGGAGAAGTTCATTCCGGAGCTGTTCGAAGGTGGCGGCGTCGCCGCGTTCGGCAGCCAGCGCTGCGGCCCTGCACTCGAGGGTCCCGCGCAGTTCGAAGAGTTCGTCGATGTCCTCCAGCGAGATGTCGGTGACGACGACGCCGCGGCCGCCCGCCGTCGTCGTCAGTCCTTCCGCGGTGAGCCGGCTGAGGGCCTCCCGCAGCGGCGTGCGGGAGATGCCGAGGCGCCCGGACTGCTCCACTTCCGCAAGGACCGTTCCGGGGAGGAGGCGCCATGCGATGATGTCCTCGCGCAGGGCCGCATAGGCTTTATCGCTGGCGCGCATCCGGCCTCCTTCATTGGCTGACGGCTTCAGTGGCTGACGGTTTCGAGTGGCCGACGGAGTCCAGTGTATACACGCTACTCATATTTGCGCAGCATTTCCACAAAACAGGCGTAAAGACTGCAGTTCTGTATACACAGGCATTGTGTCCTGCGTCCGGACAGAGCTACCATGAGCCTCATCACATTGTCGTGGACGGGATTCAATTTCATGGTTACCAAGAACTACCAGGACAGCTACGCCCGCAGCCTGGCGAAACCCGCAGAATTCTGGCTGGAAGCCGCCGGGAAGGTCTCATGGACCACTCCGCCGCAGCAGGGCCTTGATGCCGGCAGGGCGCCGCTGTACCACTGGTTCCCTGACGGCGTCCTCAACACGTCCTACAACGCCCTGGACCGGCACGTCGAGGAAGGCCGGGGAGCGAAGGACGCCCTGATTTATGACTCCGCCATGCTCGGCACGCAGCAACGCTACAGCTATGCGGAACTCACCGATCTCGTGGCCCGCTTCGCAGGGGTCCTGCGCAGTCACGGCGTCGGCAAGGGGGACCGCGTGGTGATCTACCTGCCGATGATCCCCGAGGCCGCCATCGCCATGCTGGCCACCGCCCGCCTCGGCGCCGTGCACTCTGTTGTCTTTGGCGGCTTCGCCCCCAAGGAACTTGCCGCCCGCATCCGCGACGCCGCCCCGGCGGCAGTAGTCACGGCCTCCGGCGGCATTGAGCCCTCGCGCCGGATCGAGTACCTGCCTGCCGTCGAGGAAGCCCTCGGCCTGGCCGGAACACCGGACATACCGGTCCTGGTCAAGGCGCGGGACGGCTTTGCCTCCTCGGTTGCCGACCACGCCGGCTGGCTGGACTGGGACACCGAGATGGCCACCGCCGCGCCCGCCGCACCGGTCGACGTCAAGGCCACCGATCCCCTCTACATCCTGTACACCTCGGGAACCACCGGCGCCCCCAAGGGTGTGGTGCGGGACAATGGCGGCCATGCCGTGGCGCTGCGCTGGACCATGGAGAACATCTACGACGTCGGCCCCGGCGACGTGATGTGGACCGCCTCCGACGTCGGCTGGGTCGTAGGGCACTCCTACATCGTGTACGGGCCGCTGCTGGCCGGCGCCACGACGGTGATCTACGAAGGAAAGCCCGTCGGCACCCCCGACGCCGGAGCCTTCTGGCGGGTGATCCAGGACCACAAGGTCAACGTGCTCTTTACCGCGCCCACCGCCCTGCGCGCCATCCGGAAGGCCGACCCGGAGGCGAAACTGCTGGAAAAGTACGACATGTCCAGCCTGCGGACCCTGTTCGCGGCCGGCGAGCGGCTGGACACCGACACATACCACTGGGCCTCCCGGATCCTCGGCGTACCGGTGGTGGACCACTGGTGGCAGACCGAGACCGGCTGGGCCATCTGCGCCAACCCGCGCGGGCTCGATGAGCTGCCCATCAAGGCCGGCTCGCCCAGCGTGCCAATGCCCGGCTTCAAGCTCAACATCGTCGACGGTACCGGCGAGGACGTCGAAGCCGGGACGGAAGGGAACATCGTCCTGGCCCTTCCACTGCCGCCGGGCACCCTGACCACGCTCTGGGGCGACGACGAGCGCTATATCTCCTCCTACCTCCAGGCGTTCGAGGGTTACTACGCCACCGGCGACTCCGGCTACCGGGACGACAACGGCTACCTATTCGTGATGGGCCGGACCGACGACATCATCAACGTGGCCGGCCACCGGCTCTCCACCGGGGCCATGGAACAGGTGATCGGCCAGCACCCGGCGGTGGCCGAGTGCGCCGTCATCGGCGTTGCTGACCCGCTCAAGGGACAACATCCCAGCGGCTACGTGGTGCTAAAATCGGGAGTCGACATCCCCGCGGAGACCCTGGTCAAGGAGCTGATTGCCCTGGTCCGCCGCGACATCGGTGCCGTGGCGGACTTCAAGCACGTCACCGTCGTGGACGCGCTGCCCAAGACCCGCTCGGGAAAGATCCTGCGCAAGACCATGCGCCAGATCGCCGACGGCGACGACTATGTGGTTCCGTCCACCATCGAGGACGCAGGCGTGATCGACCAGCTCATCGAGACCCTGCGCCCCGCCGCCCACAGAATGACCGGGGCGTAGCCGCGTCACGCACTGCGGGCTTTTGGGCGCCTCCGGCAGGCCCGACGGCGGGAATCCGGCAGTGCGACGGCGGAACCCTCCCAAAACTCTGCGGTGCGTGACGCCCGGCGGGGGAGTACCTGGCCGTCAGGCCCCTGCGCTACGGTCCCGGCCGGGTCCAGCGGTATTCGTTCTCCGGCCGGCCGGGGGCGCCGTAACGCGCAGCGCGGGAGGCCGTGCCGGCGTCGGCCAGGTACTCGAGGTAACGCCGCGCGGTCACCCGTGACATGCCGAGCGCGTCCATCACTTCACTGGCAGACACAGCCCCGGTCTGCTGCTTCATGAAGTCCTGCACGGACTCCAGAGTGGACTCCGACAGTCCCTTCGGCAGCGGCAGCTCGGAGGGTGCCCGGAGGCTCGCGAACGCCTGGTCAACATCACTCTGTGAGGCGCCGGCCCCGGAATGACCCGTGCCGGGGGAGGCCAGCTGTTGCCGGAAGAGCCGGTAGCTGGCCAGCTTGTCCGCGAAGGTGGCGTAGGTGAACGGCTTGATCAGGTACTGGACCACACCGGTGGCCACCGCGCTGCGGACGATGTTCAGTTCGCGGACGGCGGTGATGGCGATGATGTCCGCGAAGAGGCCCGCGGCCCGCATCCGGCGGGCGATGTCGAGCCCGTGCAGGTCCGGGAGGTTCATGTCCAGCAGCACCAGCTCCACCGGATTCCCGGCGGCGGCGAACTCCGTCATCAGCCGCAGGGCGGTCTGCCCGTCGGGGGCCGAGCCGGCGAGCGTGAATCCTGCCAGCCGGCCGATATAGGCCGCATGGGCGGCCGCGGCGATCGGCTCGTCCTCGACGACGAGTACGCGGATGGCGCTCACTGCTGTCCCTTCGTCGTAGTGGTCAGTGACGTCGCCGGCGATGCCGCCTGTGCCGTCGGCAGCGTGATGTGGAACAGTGCCCCGGCCGGGCTGCTGATGGTCATGCTACCGCCCAGGCGGTGCACCGCCTGCCGGACCAGAGCCAGCCCGAGGCCGCGGCCGTAGGGTCCCGCCGCCTTGGTGCTGAAGCCATGCCGGAAAATGTCCTCCACGGCCTCCGGATCGATCCCCGGCCCGCTGTCCTCCACCGTGATCTCCAGAGCCCCGGCGACGGTCTCGACCGTCAGGTCCACGAGCCGGGGCGCCGGAGCCTCGGCCGCGGCGTCGATGGCGTTGTCCAGCAGGTTGCCCAGGATCGCCACAAGGTCCTGGACGGCCAGGCCGGTCACGGCGGTGGGGCCGGTCCTGTTCCCTGCGGTGGTGAGGGTCAGTTCGACGCCGCGCTCGTGGGCCTCGGCGGCCTTGCCCATGATCAGGGCACCGAGCACGGGTTCCTCGATGGAGCTCACCACGTCATCGGTCAGCCGCTGGCTGAGTTCGAGGTCCCTGGTGGCGAAATCCAGTGCTTCGGCGCCGCGGCCCAGCTCCATCAGCGAGACGATCGTGTGCAGCCGGTTGGCGTGTTCGTGGGTCTGGGCGCGGAGGGCATCGGAGAGTGTGCGCATGGTTTCGAGTTCGCTGCCCAGCGATTCGATCTCGGTGCGGTCCCGGATCGTGGCCACGGTGCCGAAAACTGCCGCGCGCTGCCGTCCCCAGTCGTCGCCCGGTCCCACCGCAGGGCCCTGGTTCACCACGAGGATCCGCGGGCCGGTCAAATGGATCTCATCGAGCGCGGTCCTGCCCGATTCGAACAGCTCCTTGAGGCTCGGGGCCAGCGGCAGTTCGGCGAGCGACGGCGCCGCCAGGCTGCGGCCGCCCCGCTGGTCCGGCGGTGAGCCGCCGTCGGACGGGCCGGGCGGGAGTCCCATCAGCACGGCGGCCTGATCGTTGTACATCACCACCCGGCCCTTGGGGTCGATCAGGATGACGCCCTCGCGCACCGAGTGGAGGACCGATTCGTAGTAGGCGAAGAGCTGGGCCAGCTGCTCCGGACCCCATCCCCGCGTCACTTGGCGCAGGTATCGCCCCAGCAGCCAGGACGCCATCGAACCGCCCGCGAGCAGGGCCAGGCCCAAAGCCACGAGGGCCGGCAGCCGGCCGGAGACGGCGACATCCACGGTCCGGACCGTGACGCCGGCGGAGACGAGCGCCAGGACGGTACCGTCCGCGTCCCTCACCGGCGCGATGGTGCGGACCGAGGGACCCAGGGTGCCGGCGGTGATTTCGGTGAAGATCCGGCCGTCCAGAGCCGTGTCGATCGAACCGATATACGGCTTCCCCAGCTCCTCTTCGCGGGGGTGGGTCCACCGGGTGCGGTCCGGGGCCATGATCGTGATGAAATCCGCATCCGCATCCTGCATAACCTTCAGGGCATAAGGCTGGAGCAGCGCTGACGGATCGGCGGTGCCCGCCGCCTCCCGCACGAAGGGTGTGTCGGCCATCGCGACCGCAATGCCGGCCATCCGCCGGCCGGCCTCCTCATAGGCGGAGTCGCGCGCATCAACGAAAGAGGCCGTACCGACGATGGCCGTCAGCGCCACCATAAACAGCAGATGGGCCACAAAAAGCCTGCGGGCGATGCTCCAGCGGTGGATCATCAACACCTTCCATGACCAATATGAACGCAAGGGTGATGCGCGTCACCCCGTCATCAATGATGGGGTTACACACTAAACGGACGTGATGGGGCCCGCAGCCTGCGCCGCACCAGTGTCCAGCCTATCCAAGGAGAACACCATGGCCTCTCAACGAGGAGAGTCAGCGGCGCCCGCCGCGACCGCGGTCAAGAAGCGCAAGGGACTCGACAAGTCCCATTACCTGTACATCGCCGTCATTGTGGCCGTCGTCCTCGGCGCCCTGGTCGGACTGCTGTTCCCCGAGGTAGGCAAGTCCCTCAAGCCACTGGGCGACGGATTCATCAAACTCATCAAGATGATGATTGCCCCGATCATCTTCTGCACCATTGTGCTGGGCATCGGCTCCATCGCCAAGGCTGCCACCGTCGGCAAGGTCGGCGGGCTGGCCCTGGGCTACTTCATCGTGATGTCAACGTTCGCGCTCGCCATCGGCCTCGTGGTGGGCAACCTGATCCACCCGGGCGAGGGCCTCAAGCTCGCCGCCTACGATCCGAACAAGAAGGCTGCCACGGACAGTACGGTCGATTTCCTGCTGGGCATCATCCCCAGTGACATCCCGGTGCTGCCGACCCTCTTTGCAGCAATCCTGGTGGGCTTCGCGCTCCAGAAGATGGGCACCCAGGGCGCCCCGATCCTCAAGGCCATCGGACACGGGCAGGTCCTCGTGTTCCGGATCCTCATCATGATCATGTGGGTCGCCCCGGTGGGTGCCTTCGGTGCGATCGCCGCCGTCGTCGGCGCCACCGGTGTCCAGGCCATCGTCAGCATGGCAACCCTGATGGTCGCCTTCTACGCTACTTGTGCGCTGTTCATCGCTGTGATCCTCGGCGGGCTACTCAAGGTCGTGACCGGCATGAATATCTTCCGTCTCATGAAGTACCTCGGCCGTGAATACCTGCTGATCTTTTCGACCTCGTCCTCCGAAGCCGCCCTGCCCCGCCTGATCGCGAAGATGGAGCACCTCGGAGTGTCCAAGCCGGTCGTCGGCGTCACGGTTCCCACCGGATATTCTTTCAACCTTGACGGCACGGCCATCTACCTGACCATGGCTTCCCTGTTCGTCGCCAACGCCATGGGCACCCCGCTGGACCTGGGTGCACAGGTTTCCCTGCTGGTCTTTATGATCATCGCTTCCAAGGGTGCCGCCGGCGTTACCGGCGCCGGACTGGCCACCTTGGCTGCCGGACTCCAGGCGCATGCGCCCCAGCTTCTGGGCGGCGTGGGCATAATCGTCGGCATCGACCGCTTTATGTCCGAGGCCCGCGCGCTGACCAACTTCACCGGCAACGCCGTCGCCACCGTGCTGATCGGCACCTGGGTCAAGGAGATCGACGGCGAACAGGTTGAACGGGTTCTCTCCGGAAACGAGCCCTTCGATGAACAGACCATGCTGGCCGGACACGGTGAGCACCACACCGCCGCGGATGCCGCCGCTGAGCCGGCCCGCCCGGTGATGGCGAACGCCTGACCCGCAGCGACCCCGGGGCCGGCACCGCAGCAGATCAGCGGCAGCCGGACCCCGGTGAACCGCCCGGACGCCAGCTGGCATCCGGGCGGTTTTTCCTGACACGGCCGTAACCTTCGACTTCAACCAGAAGGTTGAGGCTCAAATATCGGCCGCTGTCAAAGTCCGCCGAATACCGTGTCGGGCGCTGTAACCTTGGGAGGAATAAGATCGGCGCTGGAAGCCCAGGGTTTAAGTACCAAGGGCTTGAGTACCTGAGTACCAAGGGTTTAAGTATCAAGCAGGCAGCAATACCAAGCACCACAATCACCGTCATCGAAAGTGTGGATAGATACGTGAGCAGCGAACAGGGTTCAGCAACTCTGGAAGGCACCGAACTGGATCTGGAAGACGCCATTATGGGCCCCACCGGGCGCCCTTATCGCGACTTTCCGGAGCCGGCACCGCTGTCATCCCACGGCCCCGCGCGGGTCATCGCCATGGTCAACCAGAAGGGCGGAGTGGGGAAAACCACCTCCACCATCAACCTGGCGGCTGCGCTGGCCGAATTCGGCCGCCGTGTGCTCGTGGTGGACTTCGACCCGCAGGGTGCACTCTCCGCAGGCCTCGGCATTAACCCGCACGAACTGGATCTCACGGTCTACAACGTCCTGATGGACCGCAAGGTGGACATCCGCGATGCCATCCACAAGACCGGTGTGGAAAATTTGGATCTGCTCCCGGCCAACATAGACCTCTCCGCCGCGGAAGTGCAGCTCGTCAACGAAGTGGCGCGCGAACAGGTGCTGGACCGGGCGCTGAAGAAGGTTGAGGATGACTACGACGTCGTCCTCATCGACTGCCAGCCCTCACTGGGCCTGCTGACCGTCAATGCGCTGACCGCCTCCCACGGCGTCATCATCCCGCTGATCTGCGAGTTCTTCGCCCTTCGTGCTGTGGCGCTGCTCGTCGAGACTATCGACAAGGTCCAGGACCGCCTGAACCCGCGGCTCCAGGTCGACGGCGTCCTCGCCACGATGTACGACGCCCGCACCCTGCACAGCCGCGAGGTCATCTCCCGCCTCGTGGAGGCCTTCGGCGACAAGGTCTTCGAGACCGTCATCAAACGCTCCATCAAGTTCGCCGACGCCACCGTCGCCGCCGAGCCCATCACCAGCTATGCCGGCAACCACATCGGCGCCGACGCCTACCGCAACCTCGCCAAAGAACTTATTTCGCGCGGCGGCGCGCCCTAGCCAGGTCCATGGCAAAGTCAGGCGCTCCCACGGCGGAGCTTGAGGTGCCGGCGGGGCTTGAGGTGCCGGCGGGGCTTGAGGTGCCGGCGGGGCTTGACTCCGGGCTGGATGGACCTGCGGGCCCGGAAGTTCCGCCGCCGCCGGGCGCCGGCAAGAAGCCCGGTTTCGAGGTCCGGCTGGCCAACTTCACCGGGCCCTTCGATCTCCTGCTTGGCCTGATTTCCAAGCATCAGCTGGACATCACCGAGGTGGCACTGTCCACGGTCACCGATGAATTCATCAAGTACATTAAGGCCCTGCAGAAGCAGGGGGCGGATTGGGCCCTGGACGAGGCCAGCGAATTCCTCGTCATCGCCGCCACGCTGCTGGACCTCAAGGCCGCCCGGCTGCTTCCCGCCGGCGAGGTCGAAGACGATGAGGACATCGCGCTGCTGGAAGCCCGGGACCTGCTCTTCGCCAGGCTCCTGCAGTACAAGGCCTTCAAACACGTGGCCGGCATGATCGGCTCCACGCTGGAACTCGAGGCCCGGCGCTACCCGCGGCAGGTCGCGCTGGAGGCGCACTTCGCCGCGTTGCTCCCGGAGCTCATTTGGCGGTACACCCCGCAGCAGTTCGCCGCCCTGGCGGAAGCCGCCCTGAAGCCCAGGGAAGCCGCCCCGGCTACGGTTGGCCTGGCGCACCTCCACGGCTCGCCGGTCAGCATCAGGGAACAGGCCGAGCTGCTGGGCCACCGGTTACGGCTCGGCGCCCCGCTCACGTTCCGGGCCCTGATCGCCGACGCCGAATCCACCCTCGTGGTGGTGGCACGGTTCCTGGCGCTGCTGGAAATGTTCCGGGATCAGGTGGTCGCCTTCGACCAGCTGGTGCCTCTGGGCGACCTGACCGTGCGCTGGACCGCCCACCGCGGGAACTGGAGCAGCGACACCCGCGAAGAATATGAAGAATATGAAGAATATGAGGATCGGCCGTGAGCGGGACCCAGCCTGAGCCGGCAGCCGCCGGGACAGGGTCCGCGGCGGCAACGCCGGAAGCAGCAGCAGACGCGGGGCTCGCAAGCCTTCCCGGTGGCGCCCGCGCGGCCCTCGAGGCCGTGCTGATGGTGATCGACCAGCCGGCCACGGCCACCGAGCTGGCCGCGGGACTGAACCTCACCGTCGACGTCGTCGAGCAGCTGCTCGCGGAACTGCAGCGGGAGTATGGCGGTTATACTGTTAATGCCCCGGACGTGGATGACGCCAGTTTCAACGGCTTCGGTTCCACCCCCCGGGGTTTTGAATTGCGGAGTATCGCCGGAGGCTGGCGGATCTATTCCCGCGCCGAATTCGCCGAAATTGTCGGTGCTTTCGTGCTGGAGGGACAGACAGCCAGGCTGACGCAGGCGGCGCTCGAAACGCTCGCCGTCATCGCTTACCGCCAGCCCGTATCCAGGGCGCGGGTGTCTGCAATTCGGGGAGTCAATGTTGACTCTGTCGTGCGGACGCTGACGCAGCGCGGGCTGATCGAGGATTCGGGACTGGAACCTGTTTCCGGGGCCATCCTGTACCGGACGACGTCGTATTTCCTGGAGCGCACGGGAATCGGCTCGGTGGCGGAACTGCCGCAGCTTTCACCCCATCTTCCGGGGCTGGAAGGCATCGAAGAGTTCTACGACGCAGGAAGAATGTAGGCAGGGACCACTGCCTGCGCACGAGTATCCACCAGGGCAGAACTATTTTGCCCCAGCCGGCGGGTGTTGTCGGGAGACAGCGGCCGTCGGCCAACAAACGAAGGACGGGTCATGACACAGGCGGGACGCCAGAGTTCACCACGTAACAGTTCGGGACGCAACAGTGCCGGACAAAACAGTGCCGGACAGAACAGTTCGGGACGAAACAGTGCCGGACAAAACCCGGCGCAGGGCTCAGGCCGCGGCGCACAGGGCGGTTCCGGCCGCCCCCAGCAAGACGGCACCGGACGCCCGGCACAGGGCAGGAACGGCCGCAGCTTCCAGGGCGGCGGTAGTCGCACCGGCGGGGCTGGCTTTAAGGGCGGCGGAGACCGCCCCTTCAAGCACCCCAAGCCCCGCGAAGAGGCCTTCATCGATCCGGACCTGCAGGGCCCCGACGGCTCAGCCGCAGACCGCCCGGCCCCCGGCGACTGGAAGTCCAACGGGCCTTCCGGAAAGGGAGCCGGGCGCAAGCCCGCCGCCCGCAAACCAGGTTTTGGCAAGCCAGGTTTTGGCAAAGAGCCGGGGACTCCCGGTGCCCTGAAGCCCAAGCCCCGCACCGGCGCCGCGAAGTTCGCCGGCCCCCGCGCTTTCGGCAGCGAACGCTTCGGCCAGAATCTGGGCCCCGTGCGCAAGCCGGCCCGCAAGCGCGGACCCCGCGCCGAGGTGCCCCAGTCTGACCTGCACGACCAGGACGGCACCCGCCTCCAGAAGGTCATGGCTTCGGCCGGCGTCGCCTCACGGCGCGTCTGCGAGGAAATGATCGCCGAAGGCCGCGTCGAGGTCGACGGCCAGGTGGTCACCGAGCTCGGCGTCCGCGTCGATCCCACCACCGCGGTGATCCACGTCGACGGTCTCCGCATCCAGCTGGACGAGAACATGGTCTACATGGTGTTCAACAAGCCCAAGGGTGTTGTCTCCACGATGGAAGACCCGGACGGCCGGCCCTGCGTCAGCGACTTCGTCCGCAACAACCACGGCGAACGCCTCTTCCATATCGGCCGGCTCGACGTCTCCACCGAGGGACTGCTGCTGCTGACGAACGACGGCGAACTCGCCAACCGCCTCACGCACCCGTCCTACGAAGTCCCCAAGACCTACCTCGTGCAGGTCCGCGGGCCGTTCCCGCAGGGCATCGGCGCCGAACTCAAGGGCGGCGTCGAGCTCGAAGACGGCATCGCCTCGGTGGACTCCTTCAAACTCGTGGATTCCACCCCGGGCCACGTGCTGATCGAGGTGGTGCTGCACTCGGGCAAGAACCGGATCGTCCGGCGGCTCTTTGACGCCGTCGGCTTCCCGGTGCTGCGCCTGGTCCGGGTCAAGGTCGGCCCCATCGGCCTGGGCGACCAGCGCCAGGGCAGCATCCGCAACCTCGGCAAGCAGGAAGTCGGCCACCTGCTGGCATCCGTAGGGTTGTAGGGCATGTCCGCCTTTCGCACCCACGGCCGCGGCCACTTGATCGGTCCGGTGGTGGTCGTGGGCACCGGGCTCCTGGGCACCAGCATCGGGCTGGGGCTCCGGGGCCGCGGAGTGGCAGTGTTCCTCTCCGACCCCTCGCCCACCCATCAGGCCGTCGCCGTCGACATCGGCGCCGGCCTGCCTTTGGCGCGCCTTGACGGGGATCAGCCCGAGCTCGTGGTGGTCGCCGCGCCGCCGGACGTCACCGCTGAGGTGGTGGACCGGGCCCTCGCGGACTACCCGCAGGCCGTCGTCGTTGACATCGCCAGTGTCAAGGCCGGAATCCTGGCCGATCTGCGTGCCCGCGGCGCGGACCTTGGCCGCTATGTGGGAACCCACCCCATGGCCGGCCGGGAGAAGTCCGGGCCCGTCGCTGCCCGCGGCGAGCTCTTCACGTCGATGCCGTGGGTGCTGTGCCCCTCGGAAGAGACACTGCCCGAGTCGCTCCAGGCGGCACGCGCGCTGGCCGGCGACCTCGGCGCCGTCGTCTCCGAATTCGGAGCCGGGGAACACGACGAGGCAGTGGCGCTTGTCTCGCACCTGCCCCAGGTGGTGGCCTCGCTCGTGGCCAGCCGGCTGCAGGGCACGCCCCTGCATGCGCTGTCCTTGGCCGGCAACGGACTGCGGGACGTCACCCGCATCGCCGCCAGCGATCCCACCCTCTGGGTGCAGATCCTGGGCGCGAACGCGGATAAAGTGGTGGACGTCCTGCATGGGGTCCGCGAGGACCTCAACCGGGTGATCGGCACGCTCGAGAACCCGACGGCGCCCGGTGCGAGGCTGGACCTCGCGCAGCTGATCAGCGAGGGCAACGCAGGCCAGTCCCGCATTCCGGGCAAGCATGGCGGGCCGCCGCAGGCATACTCCTGGCTGACGGTCCTGGTGGATGACACCCCGGGACAGATCGCCAGGCTCCTCACGGAGATCGGCGAGATCGGCGTCAACCTCGAGGATCTCCGTCTGGACCATTCCTCGGGCCAGAACGTTGGCATGGTGGAGATCTCCGTACTGCCGAACAAACACGACCTGTTAATCGAAGCCCTCAATGACCGCGGATGGCAGGTACTCCAGTAATGACCCAGGAACTCATCGAGATTGTGGACGTTCTCCGCCCGGGCAAAAGCCTCGTGGTGGCCATCGACGGCCCGTCCGGCTCCGGCAAGTCCAGCGTCAGCAAAGAGGTGGCCCGCCGGCTGAAACTGGCGTACCTCGACACCGGCGCCATGTACCGTGCCCTGACGTGGTTCTGCCTTGACCGCGGCACGGACCTGGCGGACCGGGCCGCCGTCGAGGCCGCGTCCAAGAGCCTGCCGCTGGAGATCAGCACGAGCCCGCTGGAGGAGTACGTGCGCGTCGGGGGGACCGACGTCACGCTCGCGGTCCGTGAACCGTCGATTTCCGCCGCGGTGAGTGCCGTCGCCACCACTCTCGGCGCCCGCACCGAACTGATCCGGCGCCAGCGTGAGCTGATCGAACAGCACCACCGCCGGATGGTGGTGGAGGGCCGCGACATTACCACCGTCGTCGCGCCCCACGCCGAAGTGCGGCTGCTGCTCACCGCCAGCGAAGAGGCGCGCCTGCGCCGCCGGGGCATGCAGCTCGGCGGCAGCCAAAGCGCCGAACAGCTTGCCGCGCAGGTCACCGGGCGTGATGCCAGGGACTCCACGGTGGTGAACTTCAGCCAGGCCGCCGACGGCGTCGTCACGCTGGATTCCTCGGAACTGGACTTTGCCCAAACCGTCGACGCGGCGCTCAGTATCGTGACCGGCATCATCGACCACAAGGCGATCAACCGTGACTGAGGCGCGGACGCGGAGTGACGCAGATCCGGCGCTCCCGGCCCGCTGGACCACGGCGTGGAGCCGGCCGGTCGGCTGGATCCTGGACCATGTCCTCTACCGGACCTCGGTGTCGGGACGTTCGAACGTGCCGGCGGCGGGTCCGGTGATCTTCGCCGCAAACCACATCAGTTTCCTCGACGGGCCGGTCATGTTCGGGGCCTCGCCCCGTGCCATGCACATCCTGGTCAAGAAGGAAATGTTCGCTGGCCGGCTGGGCCGGGTGCTGCAGGCCTCCGGCCAGCTCCCCGTTAACCGCGCGGGGGACCGTGCAGCCCTCCACCTGGCCAAGCGGGTGCTCGACGCCGGACGGTGCGTCGGGATTTTGCCGGAGGGAACGCGGGGGAGCGGCGAAGCCGCCGCGATCAACAACGGCGTGGCCTGGCTCGCGCTGAACTCCCGGGCCACCGTGGTCCCCGTGGCCATCCTTGGCACCCGGATCGGCGGCGAACACCTCGACGCCGTTCCCCGGTTCCGCCGGCGGCTGCACGTCAGCTTCGGCGGGGCCCTCAATGTCAGCCGCAGGCCCGGCGAGACCGGGCGTGTTTCAATGGACAGGGCCGGAACCGAGATCCGCGCCGCGCTGGCCCGCCATGTCCAGGACTCCATCCTCAGAACCGGGCAGCCCCTGCCCGACGCGGATTCCCCGCAAGAACGCCATGAAGCAGTAGCCGGGACGCCGGCAGATCACCCCATAAGGAAAGTGCAATGAGCGATACGACTCAAACCTCCGGCCACATTGGCGCCGGCGAAGACGAATACACGCCCACCGGCACGGACCAGGTGGCCGAGCATCTTGCCGCCCTGGACGACGAGGAAGCAGAGGTCCGCGCGGCCTCCCTCCGGGCCGGCCTGGACGACTATGAGCTGGATGAGGAAGACGCCGCCCTCCTGAGCGGCGATTACGACGACGAGGACTTCGACGGTCCGGTCAAGCTTGACCCGGTCCTGGCCATCATCGGCCGGCCCAACGTGGGCAAGTCCACCCTGGTCAACAGGATCCTGGGCCGCCGCGAGGCCGTCGTGGAAGACACCCCCGGAGTCACCCGCGACCGTGTGATGTACTCCGCGACCTGGAACGGCCAGAACTTCACGGTGGTTGATACCGGCGGCTGGGAGCACGACGCCCGCGGCATCCACGCCCGCGTCGCCGAGCAGGCCGAAATGGCCGTCGAACTCGCCGACGCCGTGCTGTTCGTCGTCGACTCCGCCGTCGGTGCCACCGCCACGGACGAAGGCGTCGTGAAGATGCTCCGCAAGTCCAAGAAGCCGGTCATCATGGTGGCCAACAAGGTGGATGACTTTGCGCAGGAAGCCGACTCGGCTTCGCTCTGGGGCCTCGGCTTTGGCGAGCCGTACCCGGTCTCCGCCCTCCACGGCCGCGGCGTGGCCGACCTGCTGGACCACGTTATCGACACGCTCCCCGAGTTCTCCACGATTGAAGGACTCGAGCGCTCCGGTGGCCCCCGCCGCATCGCCCTGATCGGGCGCCCGAACGTCGGCAAGTCCTCGCTGCTGAACAAGCTGGCCGGTTCCGAGCGGGTCGTGGTGGACAACACTGCCGGGACCACGCGGGACCCGGTCGATGAGTTCATCGAACTCGGCGACCGCACCTGGCGCTTCGTCGACACCGCCGGCATCCGCCGCCGCCAGCACATGGCCCAGGGCGCGGACTACTACGCCTCGCTGCGTACCCAGAGTGCGCTGGAAAAGGCCGAGGTGGCGGTTGTGCTCCTCGCCGTGGACGAAGTGCTCAGCGAGCAGGATGTCCGCATCCTGCAGCTGGCCATCGAATCCGGCCGCGCGCTGGTTCTGGCTTTCAACAAGTGGGATCTGCTGGACGACGAGCGCCGCAGCTACCTGGAGCGAGAAATCGAGCAGGACCTGGCCCACGTGGCCTGGGCGCCGCGCGTCAACATCTCGGCGCTGACCGGCTGGCACAAGGACAAGCTGGTACCGGCGCTGGACACCGCCCTGGAAAGCTGGGACAAGCGCATCCCCACCGGCCGGCTTAACGCCTTCCTCGGCGAGCTTGTGGCCGCGCACCCGCACCCGGTCCGCGGCGGCAAGCAGCCCCGCATCCTCTTCGGCACCCAGGCCTCCAGCCGCCCGCCGAAGTTCGTGCTCTTCACCACCGGGTTCCTCGAACCGGGCTACCGCCGCTTCATCACCCGCCGGCTCCGCGAAACCTTCGGCTTTGAGGGCACGCCGATCGAGGTCAACATGCGGGTCCGCGAAAAGCGCGGCAAGAAGCGCTGATTCCGGCCCGCCCGTCCGGGAGGTGCTGAACGTGTCACTGGCCCACCCCGGAATCGTGTAAGCTTTTGGAGGTGGTTCGGCCGGACTGCTCGGATGAAATCCCTTGGATACACAAGAGGATTACATCGTGAGCGGAGAACGGCGGAATCAACGGGCTGTAGCGCAGCTTGGTAGCGCACTTGACTGGGGGTCAAGGGGTCGCAGGTTCAAATCCTGTCAGCCCGACCAACAGAACGTACCCCGCCATTCCCTCTAAGGGAGTGGCGGGTTTTTCTGTTTCCCGGCACGGATATTGGGTCCTGTTACGGGGTCCTGTTGCCGGGTCCTGTTTTTACGGCCCGTCAGGATTCGCGGACCACCGGTGGAACGCCCAAGCAGATCGGTGGATCGAGGCTAAGCTGGGTCCGTGCATACCGTGGGTTCCCGTGTACGGATCGTGGTGGCCGATGACCATCCGCTGTTCCGGCGTGCGCTGGTGCAGACGATCAGGGATCAGCCTGAATTTGAACTTGTCGGCCAGGCCTCGGATGGCGGCCACGCGATGGAGCTGATCCGCGAACTATCGCCGAATGTCGCGGTGCTCGATATCCGGATGCCCGTACTCGATGGCCTCCAGGTGGTCAATGCCCTGTGTCGCGACGAGCTTTCCACCCGGGTTATTCTTCTTTCCGCCTATGTCGACGGTTCGGTGGCCTTCGACGCCGTGGCCGCAGGTGCCAGCGCCTATCTCTCGAAGAGCGTTGACCCGCAGCTCCTCACGGACACCATACGGGCCGTGAGTCGGGGTGAGACAGTGCTCGGGTCCGATGTGCAGGCCTCGTTGGCAGCCGAAATCCGCCTCCGGGGCGCACAGGCTCGCCCCGCTCTATCCAAGCGTGAACTCGAGATACTCGTGCACGTCGCTGGGGGTCGGTCTGCCCCGCAAATAGCGGAACTCCTCTTTCTGTCCACCCCAACCATCAAGAGTCATCTTCAGGGCCTGTATGAGAAGCTCGGGGTATCGGATCGCGCCGCGGCAGTGGCGGAGGGGATGCGACGCGGACTGCTGGAATGACTCCGCGTACCCGCCTGATGTCTCGCCCCAGCGGAGCTTTGGCCGTCATCCGGTTGGTTGCGGTGCCCGTGTTCTTCCTGGCCGAACGTCTCGTGGAACACCCTGAGGCGAATCAAGCTCCGTTCACCCCGATGCTGCTGCTCGCCGCTCTCTACGCCGCTGCCGCCATGGCCTCGGAACTGCGCAGCCGCCCGCTCATCAACCCGGCCGTGCTCACCACCGTCGACATCATCTTGATTGCTGCCCTCGTGGCAACCTCGGGAGGTCCGTTCTCGCAGCTTCGATACGCGTTCTTCCTGTTGCCCATTGGTGCGGCGCTGCTGATGAACCCCCGCTTGACTGCAACGTTCTCGGCAGCCGGACTGGTTTTGTACGCCCTCATTGCCGTCACCTACCCGGAATCCACCCAGGTCCGGAGGGACGCCGTGGGGTTCGAAGTTACGCAGATTCTGTTTCTGGCCTGGACCGGCGCCGCTGCAACCGTCCTGTCGGCGATTCTGGCCCGCCGGACGCGCGAAGTCTCGGAGCTTTCCGCGGTCCGAGGCCGTCTCGTGGCGCAAGCCCTCGATGCTGAAGACCAGGCGCGAAAAATGTTGGCGACGTCGCTGCACGATCACGCCCTTCAGAATCTCCTTGCGGCCCGCCACCTTCTGGGGTCCGAGGGGCGCGAGAACGCCATGTTGATCAGCGAGGGCCTGGACCGCGGCATCTCGCAGATACGGGAGGCCGTCTTTGACCTCCACCCGTATGTCCTCGATCCAGTGGGACTTCGCGGTGCTATCCACGCCATCGCCGCTCGCGCGGGCGATCGCGGGGGGTTCGCGGCCTTCGTCGAGGTCCAGCCGGCCGCGAGTGGAGTACACGATCAGCTGCTGTTCGCGATCGCCCGTGAGCTGGTCTCCAACTGTGTCCAACACGCCCACGCCGACACCCTGTCGATTTCTGTCCGGAGGCTTCCCGACACGGTCGAGATGATGGTGGTTGACGACGGTGTGGGGATCGATGTGAGCGAAGTTGAGCAAGCTCCGCTGAATGGGCATATTGGTCTTGCCTCCTGCGCCGAGCGTGCCTCGGCGATCGGAGGAAGCTTCGAATATGCGGCCGGCAAAGACGGTCGCGGAACACAGGTCCGGGTGAGCCTGCCGATGCCGGCGCGCGCCAAAGCGGCCTGATCGACGCCCGGTGGAGCCAATCGGAGGACCTTCGATCGGCTCCAGCGCCTAGCTGAAGTTTCATTCGGTTGTCTCTCCGGGTGCGGACGGTCAAACTGCAAGACTGGGCTCATGGATCAGGTGAGTGCTACGCGCAGCGAGCTTCTGGCACGACGCGGCCAGATCAGGCTCGCAGTTCAGGGCCGGGATCTGCTGAGTGAAAAGCGGGCGGCCCTGATGAAAGAGTTTCAACGACTCGGTACCTCCGTGCTCGAGGCAATGCGCGAGCTCGAACGCGGCGCGGCAGCCGCCCGGCGGGCGCTCGGGGAGGCCCTCGCGTTGGATGGTCCGGAATTCGTCGGATCTGCGGCGGTCGCCGCCTCGTCCAGCATCGGTGTTGAGCTCACCACCCGCTCGGTGGCCGGGGTGCGGATCGCTGAACTGTCCCACGAACCAGTGGCGCGATCGAGTATGGCACGCGGCTACGGGCTGCCCTTCTCGTCGGCACGAGTCGATGTCGCCGGCGACGCCTTCGAGCGTCAAATGGAGCGGCTCCTGGATCTCGCGGCGGTCGAACTGACGCTGCGGCGCCTCGCCGAAGAGATTGCCAGCACGACACGGCGCGTGAGCGCACTCGAGCACGTTGTGATACCCCGGCTCGAGGGTGAGCGCGACTTCATCGCCCTGGTGCTGGACGAACGCGAACTGGAGGACAGGGTGCGGCTGATGCGCGCGAAGAGCATGCGGATGGATGCCCGCGACGAAGTGGTGGTTCTCGCGTGACGGCCCGGGGCGAGCTGAACACGCCGGGCGCGCTGGACGCCATCCGGGATCTGGAACGCGCGCTGTCGGACCGGGTAAAGCACCGTGCGTTCGCCGCCGAAAGCTCTCAGGTTGCCCGGCGGGAGGCTGACGATCTCCTCGCCGAAGCACGTGAGCGTGGTGCGCGTGCGGCGGAGCGCACCCGCCAGGACGTCCGTTTAGCCACCGAGATCGAGACCGCGTCGATCCTGGCGGGAGCGGACGACGAGATCGCCGCGATCCACCTGCGGGTGACCACGATGCGGGCCGAACTGCTTGCCGGTATGCGGGCCGTCGCTCTTCCGGAAGCGCACGATCCTAAGGAGGCGTGACTGATGCTAATTCCCATGGCCAAACTGCAGATCGCAGGCCAGCGAGAGCAGCTGAGTGCAGTTCTCGAAGGCATTTACCGGCTCCAGGGCATGCAACTGGTCGACGTATCCAAGGACTCCGCGCTCGACGTCGACGCGGCCGGGCTCGATGCCGCGAACGCCGGCTCGCAGGCGCGTCTTGAACTCCTTGTCGCCCGCCTCGACGCGCTTCTCACCCTGATTCGAAGCGATGACAACCTCGAACCTCTTACCAAGGGCGACCCCGATCCTGTCCGCGGCGCCGTTGACCTGTCCGCCGTCGAGGCCGAACTCGATCGCGTCAGCATCCTGGTGGAGGCGGCTGCCCGACGGCTCGATACGCTCGCGGATGAGCTGGCGGTGCTGCCCCGGTACCTGAATCCGCTGGAAAAGTTGGCGAATCTGGTACCCGAGCTCGCGGGCCTCAGCGAGAACGAATTGCAGAAGCTCGGGCTGGACACTGCGGCTCTTGTGCTGAGCACCTCCGATGACACGTTGGTGGACACGCTACGGAGTGAGCTCACCCAGGAATTCGGAGCCCGCTTCGACCTCACCTCGGCCCGGGTCGGTGCTGACGCGATCGGGTGTCTGCTCGTGTTCTCACACCGCGATACCGCACGCCTTCACACCCTTCTGGGCCAGGAGCACGTCCGGCACCTGCCGCTTCCGGGCGCGTACTCCGGCCAGTCCCTCTTTGGAGCTCTGGCTGCGATGCGCACCCGGCTGGATGCGCTGCCGGACGAAATCACGGACGCTCATCAGGCACTGGAAGAGCTCATCCGGCCGCATGCGGTGGCGTGGCACACCACGCTGGCGGGCGCGCGCGCCGAACTCGAGCAGCTCGCTGCCGCGGCCGCGGTAGGAGTGACCGAGCGTGCGTTCGCCATCGTCGGGTGGGTCCCGCGTACGGGCGTGGCTCGTTTCATCGACCAACTCCACGGTCTTTCGCTGGGCCCGCTCGTGATCGAGGAACTGCCCCACAATGTGCGTGCACACAGCACACCGGTGCTGATGAAAGAGCGACGCGCGGCGAGGCCGTTCGGTTTTCTGACCCGGTTTCTCGACAACCCGCGCGCCGCGAGTCTGGATCCGACCGGGCTGATGGCAATATTCTTGCCGCTGATGTTCGGTGTGATGGTCGGCGACGTCGTGTACGGGGCCCTGCTTCTTCTCGCCGGGGTGTGGGCGCGACGAAAATTCGGCAAGGATTCGCCCGCCGTCGCGGACCTGTGCAGCGTCCTGGTCTTCGGTGCGATCTGGGCAATCATCTTCGGATTCCTCTTCGGGGAAGCTCTGGGTAATCTCGGGAAGAACGTGTTCGGCGACTTTTCGCTGTGGTTCTACCGCGGCGGAGCAGACGCATTGCAGCCGCTCCTGCTCTTTGCCCTCGCCATCGGGGCCGCGCACGTACTGCTCGGAGTTGTCCTCGGCATGTGGCAATCCTGGCGGGACCGCGCACACCGGCAGTTCCTCGACCGCCTGGGCACGTTCGCCTTCCTCTGCGGAATGCTCGCCGTGGCGGGTTTCGCGGCAGGAGCCCTGCCGCCGGGGTTCATGACGCCAGCCATAGCACTGACGGTGGTGGGGCTGGTTCTCGTGATGTCACTCCACGGCACTCTGGGGCTCATGATGGGGCCGCTGGAGCTGCTCGGTGCGATCGGGAACATCCTCTCCTATCTGCGCCTGGCAGCCGTCGGCCTCGCATCGGTGTACCTCGCCATCGTCGCCAACGAGCTCGCCACCGTCGGACCGCTCTGGCTCGGCATCATCGTCGCGACGTTCTTTCACGTACTCAATCTCGCCCTCGCCGGATTCAGCCCCTTGATCCAGGCACTGCGACTTCACTACGTCGAGTTTTTCTCGAAATTCTTCATCGGCGGCGGCCACGCCTTCACCCCGTTCGGAACAACCCGCTAACAACCAAGCCGCTAACAACCAAGCCGCCAACAACCAACCCGCAAACAACCAAGGAGAATATAATGGACATCGGAATCGGACTCATCGCCATCGGCGCCGCCCTCGCGGTAGGCATCTCGGCACTGGCAACCGGACTGGCTCAAGCCCGTATCGGGGCCGCAGCCATGGGCGCCATCGCCGAGAAGCCAGAACTTGCCGGGAGGGCTATTCTGCTCGTCGCCATCCCGGAGACCCTCGTCATCCTAGGCTTTGCGGTGGCTGCAATGGTCATCCTTCTGTTGCCGGTCTAATGCCGCTTAGTGACCTGCTCAAGGCCATTCAGGCCGAAGCCGACGACGAGATCGCGGCGGACCGCCGGACAGTTCAGGCTGAGGCGGACGCGGTGGTCGCCGAGGCATCGGTGAAAGCCGCGGCCCTGGAGCGGGAGCTTGAGGTCCAGGCCGGGGCCGAGGCGCGGGTCGAGGCCGGACGGCGGCTTGCCGCCGCCCGGCTTGCCGCCGCCGCCCGCGTTCGTTCAGCGCGCGAGGACGCCTTCCTCGCGCTGCGCACGGAACTCGTCAGCGGACTACGCGCCACGCGTGACACGCGCAGCTATCCGGAGTTGCTGGCGCAGCTCATCCGCGGGGCGATGGAAGCACTCCCCGACACGACGCGGCTTCGAATCGACCCCCGCGATGCGGAGCTTGCCCTGGAGCAGGTGGCGGACATCGTTCCCGCCGTAACACTCGACCCGAGCCTGCAGACGTGGGGTGGAGTCGAAGCGGTCAACGCCGGCGGCCGCAGCGTCGTCAATACTCTTGAACAGCGCCTCGCGGATGCCGAATCCCGCCTTCGGATTTTTTTCGCACGGGCCATCGTCAACACGGGCGAGGAGCACCGCCGATGACTATTCTGCGAGCCCGTCCCCGGTTCGAATACGGAAACACCCGTCTACGGGTCCGCCGACTTGACCGGATGGGCGAGAAGCAACTGACCGAGTTGATGGGACGTGACGTTGATGGACTCCTCGGTGCCCTCGCCTCCACCGCGCTGCGCACAGAGGCTGAAGCCGCGCTCGCCCGCGGCGGCGGTGTGCGGCGGTTGAATGCCGCCCTCCGGGCACACGAAGCCCGCGAACTCGAAGTCATGCGCGGGTTCTACGGTGACGCCGCACGATCGCTGGTGGACCTTCTGCTGGCGCGATTTGACCTGCACAATCTGCTCGTTCTGCTGCGCGGTGTGCTGCGACGCGCAGACGAGGAGCAGGTGCTCGAGGACATCATTCCCGTAGGAGCCTTCACCGATGTCCTCGCCCGTGAAATCGTTCGTCAGCATGAGCCGGCTGCTGCTCTCGCGCTGCTGGCGGGCTGGGAATTGCCGGACCCCGTCACTGCGCGCGCCACGGTGAATGCCTTCGCCGCCTATGAGCGTGATGCCAACCTCGGTCACTTCGAGAGTGCAGTCATCGCCGCCCACACGGGACGGATTATTCGCGAACTCGACCACCTCGGCTCCGTTGCGGCGGACCTCCGCGCGTCACTCGCCCGCAGCGTCGACGAAACCAACGTGATGGCGCTGCTTCGACTTCGTTCCGCACTATCCGGGCGCGAATTGGACACGCTGCCCGGCGTCGCGCCGTGGTCACCGGGCGGCAGCATCGCCACGTCCGCACTGGAGTCCGCATTGAGGCAAGTCGCAGACACCGAGACCGCGTCAATTCTCTCCGCTTCGGCCCGCTACCTCCGCACACCGCTGGAAGCCTGGTCGCGTGACCATGATCTGGCCGCGGCGCAGCGTGTGCTGGAACAACGCCGGGTGGTGGACCAAATCTCGCTGTTTCGACGGGGGGACCCCATGGGAATCGCCATGCCGATCGCCTATGTTGCCGAGTTGGAGCTTGAGACGCGGAACCTGCGCGTGCTGGCCCAGGGTGCTGCGCTCAGAACCTCGCCCGATGATCTCGGGAAGCAGCTTCTCCTGCCGGAAGCCCGACCATGACCACCGCGAAGCCGGACGTGCGTTCCCGTGTGCTTATCGTCACGATCGATGAATTGGCTGTCGGGTACCGTCTCGCCGGTGCCGATGTCCTGGTGGTGGCCGATGCCGGGGCCGCCGGTGCGAAGCTCATTGAACTCCTCAACGCCGGCGAAGAGGTGGGTGTCATCGCTGTCCACGAGCCGTACTTCACGGCCCTGGACCCGCCGCTGCTCCGGCGTCTGGAAAGAACCCTGCCCCCACTGGTAGTGGCGCTCCCCGCCGGGGAGTTGCTGCAGGGCGACTCCGGCCGGCGGGAACGGCTCCTCCAGAGGCTGTGGCAAGCAGTCGGCTATGAAATCACATTCGATTCGGAAGGCCCGAAATGAGTACACAGATTCTTACCAGTGCCGGAACCCTGTGGCGGGTGGCCGGCCCCGTGGCCGAGGCGACCGGTCTCCACGCCCGGCTCTACGACGTCGTGCTCGTCGGCACGGCACGACTCCCCGGCGAGGTGATTCGGATCGACGGTGATCGATGCGTGATCCAGGTGTATGAGGACACGGCAGGCCTCGCTGTGGGGGAACCTGTTGTGGGCACCGGCAGACCGCTCCAGGTCGAGTTGGGACCGGGGCTGCTCGGGCAGATCCTCGACGGAACGCAACGGCCGCTGCCGGTGCTCGCCCGCGTCGGGGATGACCCCTATGCCGTCGCGACCATCGCGCGCGGCGCGCGGGCAGCGGCGTTGGACCGCGAGCGCAGGTGGGACTTCTCGCCGGCGGTTCGCAATGGTGATCAGGTGGGGCCCGGAGACCTTCTCGGCACTGTCCCGGATGCGGTCATCCCGCACCGTGTCCTCGTCCCGCCGGGGGTGAGCGGTATCGTTCGAAACCTGCGCACGGGAGAACTGCTTGTCACCGACCCGGTCGCAAGCGTCGGCGACGCGGAAGTGGCGATGTTGCAGTACTGGCCGGTGCGGACGGCGCGGCCAGCATCGGAGCGACTCGCTCTCGACGTCCCTCTCGTCACCGGCCAGCGCATCATCGACACCCTGTTCCCCATCGCGCGCGGGGGAGCCGCGGCGATCCCGGGTGGGTTCGGCACCGGCAAAACCGTCCTCGAACAATCGCTGGCGAAGTGGTCCACAGCGGATGTGGTGATCTATATCGGCTGCGGGGAACGCGGTAACGAGTTGGCCGAGGTTCTCGAGGAGTTTCCGGCCCTGGTGGATCCCCGCACGGGCACATCGCTGATGCAACGAACGGTGCTGATCGCGAACACGTCGAACATGCCCGTCGCTGCCCGCGAGGCGAGCATCTACACGGGCATCACCATCGCGGAGTTCTTCCGGGACCAAGGCCTGCACGTCGCGCTGATGGCAGACAGCACCAGCCGCTGGGGCGAGGCCCTCAGGGAGGTTTCCAGCCGTTTGGAGGAGATGCCGGCGGAAGAGGGATACCCGGCGTACCTCGCCACGCGTCTGGCCGAATTCTATGAAAGGGCGGGGGCCGTGCGCTGCCTCGGCCAGGAGAACCGGACAGGTTCCGTCACGGTCGTCGGTGCGGTCTCGCCGGCTGGCGGAGACTTCTCGGAACCCATCACCCAGCACAGTCTGCGGTTGGCGGGAACTTTCTGGGCCCTCGACACCACGCTGGCGAGGCGGCGCCATTTTCCGTCGATCAACTGGACTCGCAGCTACACCCTCTACGACCTCGACGGATGGTTCGCCGAGGCGGTCTCCGCGGACTGGCCCGAGCTGCGTGCCTGGGCCCTGGACCTGCTGCAACGCGAGACGTCGCTGCTTGAGATCGTGCAACTGCTCGGAGCGGACGCCCTCGCCGCACCACAGCGCGTGGTGCTCACCACCGGGCGGCTGCTGCGGGAAGACTTTCTGCAGCAGTCCGCGTTCGATGAGGACGACGCATCCTGTCCGCTCGCCAAGCAGCACACGATGCTCACCGTGATTCACGCGGCGGACGCAGCGCTCGCAGTGGCGGTGGAGCGGGGGGTGACGCCGGACACCGCGTCGGCTGTAGCGTCGCTGCTCGAGATCGGGCGCATGCGCACCTGGCCCGAGGCCGACATGGCACATCGCTCGCATGACCTGATCGCCCGCATCCGCACAGAACTCGAGGAACTTCGATGACATCCCTATCGCCGGACGCCGGCCCCACCACCAAGCTCTCCGTCGACCATCGAACGGTGGCGTACGTCTCCGGACCCCTTCTCATCGCCGACCAGGTGCACGGCGTCGGGTACGACGAACTGGTCGACGTCATCGACCCCGACGGCGGCACACGACGGGGTCGGGTCCTTGAGGTGCACGGCGAGAAGATGGTCGTTCAGGTGCTCGAGGGCACCCGGGGTCTCGACCGTCGGGATACCGTCATTCGGACCCGGGGTGCATTCGCCCGGCTGCCCGTCGGGCCCGGCCTCATCGGGCGGATCCTCGACGGCGCCGGCGTGCCCATCGACGGCGGCCCGCCGCTGCTCGCGGTGGCCGAGCACGACGTGAACGGTGCCCCGATGAATCCGGCCGTGCGTGATCACCCCTCTGAGTTCATCGAGACCGGTATTTCCGCGATCGATGGTCTCAATACCCTGGTCCGCGGCCAGAAACTTCCGATCTTCTCCGGCTTCGGCCTGCCCGCCAATGAGTTGGCAGCGCAGATCGCCGCAAATGCGAGGGTAGTCGGCAGTGACGAGGATTTCGTCGTCGTCTTCGCTGCGATGGGGGTCACGCAACGCGAGGCAGCCTACTTCCGTGGCCAGTTCGCCGATAGTGCCGCCCTCGAACGCACGGTGCTTTTTCTGAACCTCGCCGACGACCCGACGGTCGAGCGGCTGCTGACCCCACGCGCAGCCCTGACGGCCGCCGAGTACCTCGCGTGGGAGGAGGACCGCCATGTGTTGGTGATCCTCACCGATATCACCAACTACTGCGAGGCACTTCGTGAGGTCGCCGCGGCCCGCGAGGAGATTCCCGGCAGGCGCGGTTATCCGGGCTACATGTACACCGACCTGGCGTCGTTGTTCGAGCGGGCCGGCCGGATGCGTGGCCGCAAGGGCTCTGTCACCCAGCTGATGATCCTTTCGATGCCCGACGACGATATCAGCCACCCCATTCCCGATCTGACGGGCTATATCACCGAAGGGCAGATCGTCCTGTCGCGGGACCTCAACCGGCGCGGCATCAGCCCGCCCATCGACGTCCTGCCGTCGCTGAGCCGGCTCATGAACGCGGGCATCGGCGCGGGACGTACGCGCGAGGATCATGGCGCAGTGGCTGACCAGCTTTATGCCTGCTTCGCGCGCGGGCGCGAACTGCGCCAGCTCTCCTCGATCGTCGGCGAGGCGGCCCTGTCGGTTGAGGACCGGCGTTTTCTGGCGTTCGCCGAAGACTTCGAGCAGCGCTTTGTCGGCCAGTCCGGAGTCTCACGCACACTCGTCGAGACTCTTGACCGGGCATGGGAGCTGCTGGCATGCTTCCCCGCCGCCGAGCTGAAGCGGGTCAGACCAGATCTGCTCGAGCGATACCACCACTATCAGGAGGAGCAGGCGAAAACGTCATGAGCACCGTTACGGAACACTCATCGGCAGACTGGCACGGCCGCGAAGTCACGGCTGTCACAGCGGAGCTGGGGACCAATGCGACGGTCGGCCTCGACGAACAGGTGGCAATCGGGCGCCTGGGCGAGTTCGGCTACAACGAACTCGAGGAGCGTGCTGGCCGGTCGGTCTGGAAAATTCTGTGGGAGCAGGTGTCGTCGATTCTGATCGTGATCCTGGTTGTGGCCGCCGGCCTGGCAGCTGCGCTGGGAAAGGCTATCGACGCCTCAGCGATTCTTGCCATCGTCGTTCTGTTCGTCGTACTCGGTGTCGTCCAGGAGTACCGGGCCCAGAAAGCGATTGCCGCACTGAAACAGATGGCAGCGCCGCTCGTGCGCGTGGTGCGCGATGGGCAGGTCCGCGAGCTCTCGGCCCGCGAACTCGTGCCCGGCGATCTTGTGCGCCTCGAGACTGGATCCGTGATTCCGGCAGACGTGCGTATCGTTGAAAGCGTGAATCTGCGCACCCAGGAGGCCGCGCTGACGGGTGAATCCGAACCGGTGGACAAGACCGTCGTCGCTATTCACGGCGTTGACATTCCGCTCGGAGATCGAACCAATCTGGCCTTTCTTGGCACCTCGGTGACCTACGGGCGCGGCTCTGCTGTGGTCGTCGCGACCGGAATGACGACCGAGCTGGGACGCATCGCCGATTTGATCCAGGACGTTGCGCAGGAACCGACCTTGCTGCAGAAGCGCCTGGACAAGCTCGCGAAGCTCCTTGCTGCTGTTGCCGTCGTCATCGCCGTCATCGTCTTCCTGAGCGGCCTCATCCGCGGGGAGGAGACATCACTGATCCTTCTCACAGCAGTCTCGCTCGCCGTCGCAATCGTCCCGGAAGGGCTTCCTGCCGTGCTGACCTTCACGCTGGCCCTCGGCGCCCAACGGATGCTCGTGCGCCGGGCGTTGGTGCGGCGGCTCGCCGCGGTAGAGACACTCGGCTCGGTCACCGTCATCTGCTCGGACAAGACCGGCACGTTGACCGAGAACCGGATGACGGTGACGGTGCTTGAGACACCGCACGGGAGCTTCGACTTGGCCGCGGGCAAAACCCCCGAACTGAACGATGACGCTCACGTTCTGCTCGCCGCGGCAGCCCTTTGCAACGACGCGGTCCTTGACCGGCGGTCCGGACACCCTGAAGCCGTCGGCGATCCGACGGAGGGCGCCCTCGTTATCGCGGCGGATCGCTTCGCCCTGCGGAAGGAAGATCTCGACTCGGGGCTGCCGCGCGTCGGCGAAGTTCCTTTCGACTCAACCCGAAAACGCATGACGACGATGCACGGCACACCTCAGGGTGGTTCCGGCGTTCTGGACATGCTGGTGACGGTTGCCGACGGCGCACCATTGCTCGCCGTCGTCAAAGGCGCCGGCGACGGAATACCGGACCTCTGCAACCGGATCGTGCACGACGGCGGTATCCGCCTGTTGGACGACGCCGCTCGACGGCGCCTCCACTCCTCGATCGAGCGGATGGCCGAAAACGGCCTGCGGGTTCTTGCCGTCGCCGCCCGCGGCCTCACGGACGTTCCATCCGACGGGCAGGCCGAGGAGGTGGAGCGGGATCTCGTGCTGCTCGGGTTGGTCGGGATGGTCGATCCACCCCGCTCGGAAGCCCGTGACGCGATCGCGCGCTGCGCGACGGCAGGAATACGCCCGATAATGATCACCGGCGACCATCCGCGTACGGCGCGTGCCATCGCCGTCGATCTCGGCATGGCCGCACCGGACAGCCCCACCCTGACGGGTCGCGAGCTTGAGCAGATGGACAGCGACGCGCTGCGCGCCGCAGTGCGCATCACCTCCGTCTTCGCGCGTGTGTCACCTGAGCACAAGCTGCGCATTGTCGAGGCTCTGCAGGCCAACGGCGAAGTCGTGGCCATGACCGGAGACGGGGTCAATGACGCGCCAGCGCTCAAAAAAGCGGACATCGGTGTGGCCATGGGATCGGGAACCGATGTCGCCAAAGAGGCCGCCGAGGTTGTCCTGCTTGATGACAACTTTGCCACTATCGTGGCCGCCGTTGAGGAGGGGCGCGTGGTCTACGATAACGTGCGCCGTTTTGTAGGATTTTCGATTTCCGGAAACTTTGCCAAAGTGCTGATCGTGGCGATTCCGCCGCTCTTCGGCTTGCCGCTCTATCTGCTCCCCATCATGATTCTGTGGTCCAACCTGCTGACGGATGGTCTGCTGGGGCTCGGGATGGGCGTCGAGAAGGCCGAGCGCGACACGATGCGCCGCCCGCCCTACTCGCCGACGGAAAGTATCCTCAGTCGCGGCATCGGGATCCAGATCGCCTGGCTGGGTCCGGTGATCGGGGTGGCCCTCATTGCAGTCGGTTGGGCTGTCTGGAACAACTCAGGCGGTGGTGGTGGCTCGATCACCCCCGAAGCCGAGGCCCTGCTCGCCACCATCGTGTTCACGAGCCTCGCCTTCATCCAACTCGCCCGGGCCCTTGCCAGCCGCTCGTTCGTCGAGCCGGTCTGGCGGACAGGGCTGCGCGGCAACAGGGTTCTGGTGGGCATGATTCTTGTCGCGCTCGTCCTGCAGCTCGGCGTGGTCTACCTGCCGTTCGCCCAGGACATCTTCGGTACCGTGCCGCTCAGCCCGGCCGAACTGGCGGCCGGCGTCCTTCTCGCGTTGGGTCTTCTCGGACTGATGGAGGCCGACAAGGCGCTCAGGCGGCGCGCTGCGCGCATGAGTCAGCGCACACCGGGTTAGGCCGTGACGCGTCGCTATCTAACCGGCGGGCCACCACCGACCCGGAAACTCCCGCCAGCAGAGGGAAGCCGCGGCCCGAAGGCCCGCCTATTTCAGGAAGCGCGACGTCCGGCGGTCTACCAGAATCTTTCCCTTGGTCTGGCAACCCGGGCAGTACTGCAGGGCGGTGTCAGCAAATGACACCTCGCGGATGGTGTCGCCGCAGACCGGGCACGCGTCGCCGGTCCGGCCGTGGACCCGCAGGTGACTCCGTTTGGTGTCCTTGAGCTCGTGCGGCGCCTTGCCCCGGGCATCCTGCAGGGCTGTCCCAAGAATTTCATGGATGGCGTCGAAGAGGAGCCCCACCGCGTCCCGGTCCAGGGATTTGGCGACGGCGAAAGGTGACGTCCTTGCCGCGTGCAGGATCTCGTCGCTGTAGGCGTTCCCAATGCCGGCAATCACGCTCTGGCTCCGCAGGAGACCCTTGACCTGCTGGGAACTGGACCCCAGGATCCGCGCCAGGGCATCGACGTCGAACCCGGGGCTGAACGGATCCGGTCCGAGGGCCGCGATTCCGGGAATGTCGTGCGGGTCCCGGACCACATAGACCGCCAGGCTCTTTTTCGTACCGGCCTCCGTCAGATCGAAGTCGAGCGGGCCGGTACCACTGGAAAACGACAGCCGCGCCGCGATGTGGCCCTTACCGAGTTTCAGCGGGGTCCCGGTGGGCGCGTCGGTGAAGCGTACCCAGCCGGCCCGCGCCAGGTGGAAGACAAAATACAGCCCGTCGGTTTCCAGACAGACGAATTTCCCGAAGCGGCGCACCCCGGTCACGGTCCTGCCCTCAAGGTCTGAGAAGGGCGGATCCGCCGTCTTGAGTACCGCGAACGAGACAATCTGGATCGTCGTCACAACGGTTCCAAGCAGCTGTCCGCGCAGAAAATCCGTCAGGGCCGCCACTTCCGGAAGCTCGGGCATTACCTGGCCGCTACCGGCTCTGCCAACCGGGTCCGGGCGTCCCGCCACGGGAAGTTACCGGTGCTGATTCCGTCATTGCACCATCATGGCAGAGGCCTCCCGGGCCCGGCCGGATATGCCTATACTTTCAGCGGCGGACAGAACAGTAAACCGCCGTCGACATTTGGTGTTTGACCCGAGGAAAGGCCCGTCATGAGCAACATTCCCGAAGAACTGTCCTACACCGCAGAACACGAGTGGGTTTCGGCGCCGAACGCCGACGGAGTGGTGCGCGTGGGCATCACAGACTTCGCCCAGGACGCCCTCGGGGACGTCGTCTACGCCCAGATGCCCGAAGCGGGCACCACGATCACGGCCAACGCCGTCGTCGGCGAGGTCGAATCCACCAAAAGCGTCAGTGACATTTATGCCCCCGTTTCGGGGGAAGTGGTGGCCCGCAACGAGGCGCTGGACACGGACTCGGCCCTGATCAATTCCGATCCGTACGGCGAAGGCTGGCTGCTCGAAATCAGGCTTGCAGAGGCCGGTGCGGTCGACTCGCTGCTCAGCGCGGCGGAGTACGGACAGCAGGTAGGCTAAAGGGACATGACCTTCGGAGCGGGTTGTTGGGAACATCACCCACACAACGCCGCCGGGGGGCTGTAGGCCGGATCTGCCAGGCTTTTCCGGACGGCATGCGTTGTTTGCGGGGGGACACCTGCAACGAATGAGGAGGACTCAATGTTTGGGCACGAACGGAACGACACCGGTGATGGTTATGGCGCGGGTGGAGTGAAAGCTTCGGAGACCACGTCGATCAACCTCACACCGGTGCGCGACGAACCCACCATCACGCCGAAGCTCTCCCTCGAGGAGCGGGCGGCCGTTGAGGCACTTCCCTATGGCTCCGCCCTGCTGGTGGCGCACAGTGGACCCAACACCGGCGCACGCTTCCTGCTGGACTCGGACGTCACGTCGGCGGGTCGGCACCCGGACGCCGACATCTTCCTTGACGACGTCACGGTCTCGCGCCGGCACGTCGAGTTCCGCCGCACGGCGCGCAGCTTCGAAGTCGTGGACACCGGAAGCCTGAACGGAACCTACGTGAACCATGACCGCGTCGACGCCGTGGAGCTGAAGTCCGGCAACGAGGTGCAGATCGGGAAGTTCCGCCTCACCTTCTACCTGAGCCCTGCCCGCGCAGCAGGCAACGTCTGATTCCGGGGTAGCTGCCTGTGGCCATGGCACATGCGGAACGGCGCGGACCCCAGATTCTGAACATCGGGGAAGTCCTGGCTCAGTTGAGCGACGATTTCCCCACGATGACGGCGTCGAAAATCCGGTTCCTTGAAGAAAAGGGGCTCATCAATCCGCAGCGGACCCCGGCCGGTTACCGGCAGTACGCGGAGAACGACGTCGAGCGGCTCCGGTTTGTGCTGTCCCTCCAGCGCGACCAGTACCTGCCGCTGAAGGTCATCAAGGACTACCTCGACGCGATCGACCGCGGCGATCGCCCCGAGAACCTGCCTGCCGGCGTCACGGTGTCCCCGCGGATCGTCTCCGCCGGACTCGCGGCCGAACTGCAGAACAGGGTGCGCCAGCTCAGCGAGGAGCAGCTCCGGACCGAGTCCGGCGCGAGCGTTCCGCTGCTCCAGTCGCTGCTGAGCTTCGGCCTGATCGGGCACGTCAACGGCACCTTCGACGAGCATGCCCTCCAGGTGGCCCGCGCCTGCGTGCAGCTTGAGAGCCACGGCCTGGAGCCGCGGCACCTGCGGCCGTTCCAAGCCGCTGCCGAGCGTGAGTTCGGCCTCGTGGAGCGCGCAGTGGCCACCCTGACCTCACGCAAGGATGCGGCCTCGCACGCCCGCGCCGCCGAAGCTGCGCGGGAAATCAGTGACCTCTGCCTCACCCTGCACCGCGCCCTGGTCCAGGACCGCATCGCGAGGATGGACATCTGATGATCGAGGTGGAGATCGTGGGCGTGCGGATTGAGCTGCCGTCCAACCAGCCGCTCGTCCTGCTTAAGGAAATGCGCGGTGAGCGGCATGTGCCGATCTGGATCGGCACCCCGGAGGCCAGCGCCATCGCCCTGGCACAGCAGGGCGTCGTCCCGCCCCGCCCGATGACCCACGATCTGCTCGTTGACGTCGTCGAATCCCTGGGCCACACCATCGTCAGCGTCAACATCGTGGCGGTGGAGGACAACATCTTCTACGGCCAGCTCCAGTTCGAGAACGGCACCACCGTCAGCTCCCGCGCCTCCGACGCCCTGGCGCTTGCCCTGCGGGCAAAGTGCCGGATCTGGTGCGCCGACGCCG
Organism: Arthrobacter sp. CG_A4; assembly: GCF_035985125.1. NCBI lineage: Bacteria > Bacillati > Actinomycetota > Actinomycetes > Micrococcales > Micrococcaceae > Arthrobacter > Arthrobacter sp. CG_A4. The sequence continues at coordinate 52,852 of NZ_JAXCID010000024.1, forward strand.
TCATGGACGAGGCGGGCGTCAGGATCACCGAACACGACGAGGGGGAGGATACCCACCCAGGCCCGGCCGTCGATGAAGAAGGCGAGCTGCGGCGCTTCCGGGAGTTCCTCGACGACGTCGAACCGGACGATTTCGCCGGCTGAGGTCACGTTAAGGTTAAAGTCGAGGATGAAAGTTTCGACACGCCTGCCGAATAGCCCGAACGTCTTTGACCTTGAGCCCCCGCAGGCCTAACGTCGGAGTTAAAGGTTTCCATTGCATACGACAGCCGCTGCGGCCACACTGGAAAGTGCGGCCCGGCCGAATCACACGGTTGAAATTTTATCCGCCGAAGGTTCGATTCGCTAGAGATAGCCAGCTGTTGCTGCAACTTCCGCAGGGGAGCCACGACAAGGAGGATCCACGTGAGTCCGGAAGGCGAAGCAGGAGAGCTCAAGCCCTTGACGGCCGGTGTGGCCGTGCCCGCCAGCGGCGCCCAGGGCCTGCTGTTCACCGAGGATCTCCCCGTCCTGGATGAGGACGCGGGCTATCGCGGACCCACCGCCTGCAAGGCAGCCGGGATCACCTACCGCCAGTTGGACTACTGGGCACGCACCGGACTTGTGGAGCCCGCCGTGCGCGGCGCCGCCGGCTCAGGTTCCCAGCGGCTCTACGGCTTCCGCGACATCCTGGTCCTCAAGGTCGTCAAGCGGCTGCTGGACACGGGCGTATCGCTCCAGCAGATCCGCACCGCCGTCGAGCATCTTCGGGAGCGCGGTGTTGAGGATCTCGCCCAGATCACCCTTATGAGTGACGGCGCCAGCGTCTACGAGTGTACCTCTGCCGACGAGGTCATCGACCTCGTCCAGGGCGGACAGGGTGTCTTCGGCATCGCGGTGGGCCGGGTCTGGCGCGAAGTGGAGGGCAGCCTAGCGGCTCTTCCCAGCGAGCATGTGCGGGACCAGTCCTTCCCCGGCGACGAACTCAGTAAACGCCGGGAGGCCCGCAAGATCGGCTAGGCTCCCACCCCACCGTCCCTCAACATACAACGCGGGGTCACTTAGCGCCCATCACGATGTGCTGGATGGGCGCTAAGTGACCCCGCGTTGTTTTCGTTGGGCGGAGTCCCGGTGTGAGGCTGGGAGGTTTGCTAGCGCCTGCCGTGGTCCCGGACTGCGCCGGCGGGCTGCCTGCCCTCGGCGGCCAGCAGATTCGCGAGCAGCGAGTCGAACAAGGCCGCGGCGTTTCTGGCGGACTCGCCCGGCCAATGGTGGATTGAGTGGGCGGCGCCCTGGATCTGCTGCCAGTTGGCCTGCTCGGGAATGTGCGGTGCGAGCAGCAGTTCACCGAACATGGACTGCATTTCGGCGAGCCGGAAGGTGTGTTCGGCGGAGCCGCTGCGCACCCGGTTGGCGATAATGCCCGCGGGGGAGAGGTTAGGGGCGAATTCGCCGCGGAAGAGTTGGATGGCACGCAGCGTGCGTTCCGTGCCTGCGACGGAGAACAGCCCGGGCTCGGCGACGAGGATCACTTTGTCGCTCGCTGACCAGGCCATCCGGGTGAGCCCGTTGAGCGAGGGCGGGCAGTCTATGAGGACCAGCTCGTACTTCTCCGCGCCGGCAAGCACCGCGGAGAGGCGGCGCAGATCGCGGCGGCCGAGGTCCGGGCGGTCGTAGATGCCGGTGTAGGCGGAGCCGACTGCCACATCCAGGGTGGCGGCTGACTGGCCGCCGGGTGCCTTGCCGTTGGCGCGTTCCACCCAGCCGCTGGGAACGACGTTGTCTGCGAGGCGGGCACGACGGGGAGCCTTGAGCATCCGGCCGATATCGAGATGCTCGCCCGGCCGGACCCCGAGGGCCGTGCTCGCATCCGCGTGCGGGTCAAGGTCGACGACGAGGGTGGGAATGCCGGCGGCCAATGCCGCAGACGCCAGTCCTGTGGTCACCGATGTCTTGCCGACACCGCCTTTGAGGCTGCTGATGCTGACTACTTGCACTTGAAAAACCAATACCTAACGCCGGTTGCCGGGACGGGGTCCTGCCGGCTCCTGCGTACTCCGGAGCCGGGGCGTGCATGCGCCACCCACCTCCTCATCATATGTTGACGCTCCGCCGATACCTGCCTCATCGGGCCCGGGGCGGCAGATCATGCCCACTCTTCGCCGGCCACCGGCGACCCGCGCCCACCCCTGCCCACCGCCCGCGACCCTGGGCGCACCATCGCCCGCGACCCTGGCCGCACCACAGGCCGCACCACGGCCCGCACCACAGGCCGCACCACGGCCCGCACCGCTACGCTGGCCCGTGGAGTGCCGCGATCCGGCCAGGGCCCGCATCCGTGACGCGCGGTGCTGTGACCGTGACCACAATGATTTGTATTTGCCCACGCCGGTCTTAGACACTGTGAGCACTTACCGATACGCCCGCAAAGTTGCAGGAGAAGCATGTTTTCGAAGATTCTGGTGGCCAACCGCGGTGAAATCGCGATCCGTGCCTTCCGCGCCGGGTACGAGCTTGGCGCCAAGACTGTAGCCGTGTTCCCGAACGAGGACCGCAATTCGATCCACCGCCAGAAGGCCGATGAGGCGTATCTGATCGGTGACGAGGGGCACCCCGTCCGGGCCTATCTCGACGTCGACGAGGTGGTGCGCGTCGCCAAGGAATCCGGGGCCGACGCCATCTACCCCGGCTACGGCTTCCTCTCCGAGAACCCCCGTCTGGCCCGGGCCGCCGCAGACGCCGGCATCACCTTCGTGGGTCCTCCCGCCGAGGTCCTGGAACTGGCCGGCAACAAGGTCGCCGCCCTCGCGGCAGCCCGCAAGGCCGGCGTCCCCGTACTCAATTCCAGCCAGCCGTCGAAAGACGTCGATGAGCTCATCGCCGCCGCGGACCGGATCGGCTTTCCCATTTTCGCCAAGGCCGTCGCCGGCGGCGGCGGGCGCGGCATGCGCCGGGTTGACACCCGCGAGGCGCTGCCCGAGGCCCTGCAGGCAGCCATGCGCGAGGCCGACGCCGCCTTCGGTGACCCCACCATGTTCCTGGAGCAGGCAGTGCTGCGCCCCCGCCACATCGAGGTCCAGATCCTGGCCGATGCCGAGGGCAACGTGATGCACCTCTTCGAGCGCGACTGTTCCATCCAGCGCCGCCACCAGAAGGTCATCGAGATTGCCCCGGCCCCGAACCTTGACGAAGGTATCCGCCAGGCGCTGTACCGCGACGCCGTGAAGTTTGCCAAGGCACTGAACTATGTCAATGCCGGCACCGTGGAGTTCCTTGTCGACACCGTGGGGGAGCGCGCCGGCCAGCACGTCTTCATCGAAATGAACCCCCGCATCCAGGTCGAACACACCGTGACCGAAGAAGTCACCGACGTCGACCTCGTCCAGGCCCAGCTGCGCATCGCCGCCGGCGAGACCCTCGCGGACCTGGGCCTCTCGCAGGAGACCGTCCAGCTTAAGGGTGCTGCCCTGCAGTGCCGCATCACCTCCGAGGACCCGGCCAACGGTTTCCGGCCCGACGTCGGCAAGATCACCGGCTACCGTTCCGCCGGCGGCGCCGGCGTCCGGCTCGACGGCGGCACCGTCTATTCGGGTGCCGAGATCAGCCCGCACTTCGACTCTATGCTGGTCAAGCTGACCTGCCGCGGCCGCGACTACCCGGCCGCAGTGGCCCGCGCCCGCCGCGCCCTCGCCGAGTTCCGCATCCGCGGCGTGTCCACCAACATCTCCTTCCTCCAGGCTGTACTGGACGATGCGGACTTCGTCGCCGGCAACGTGGCCACCTCCTTCATCGACGAACGCCCCGAACTCCTCAAGGCGCGTGTCTCGGCCGACCGCGGCACCAAACTGCTGACCTGGCTCGCCGAGGTCACCGTCAACAAGCCCAACGGCGAGCTCACAGTACACAGCGACCCTGCCACCAAGCTTCCGGCCGTGGGCGACGCCGCGGCCGGGCCGGGTTCCCGCCAGCGGCTGCTGGAGCTGGGCCCGGAAGGCTTCGCGACGGCGCTGCGCGGGCAGAACGCCGTCGCGGTCACGGACACCACCTTCCGCGACGCCCACCAGTCGCTGCTGGCCACCCGCGTCCGCACCCGCGACCTTGTCGCGGCCGGCCCGGCCGTGTCCGGGCTGCTCCCGCAGCTGCTCTCCGTCGAGGCCTGGGGCGGCGCCACCTACGACGTTGCCCTGCGCTTCCTCGGTGAAGATCCCTGGGACAGGCTCGCCGCGCTGCGCAAGGCGCTGCCGAATGTCTGCCTGCAGATGCTCCTGCGCGGCCGCAACACCGTGGGCTACACGCCGTACCCCGAAGAGGTCACGGTGGCATTTGTCAACGAGGCCGCCGCCACCGGCATCGACATCTTCCGCATCTTCGATGCCCTCAACGACGTCAACCAGATGGCTCCGGCCATCCGCGCCGTCCGCGAGACCGGCACCGCCGTCGCCGAGGTGGCCCTGTGCTACACGGCGGATATGACGGATCCGGACGAAAAGCTGTACACCCTGGACTATTATCTGGAGCTGGCGCAGAAGATCGTCCATGCCGGGGCGCATATCCTGGCGATCAAGGACATGGCCGGGCTGCTGCGCCCCGCCGCTGCTGCCCGCCTTGTGACGGCCCTGCGTGAGCGGTTCGACCTGCCGGTCCACCTGCACACGCATGACACAGCAGGGGGCCAGCTGGCGACGCTGCTGGCAGCCGTGGACGCCGGCGTGGACGCCGTGGACGTGGCGTCGGCGTCGCTGGCCGGCACCACCAGCCAGCCCTCGGCCTCGGCGCTCGTGGCCGCGCTGGCCCACACCCCGCGCGACACCGGGCTGAGCCTGGCCAACGTCTGCGCCCTGGAACCGTACTGGGAGGCCGTCCGCCGCATGTACGCGCCGTTCGAATCCGGGCTGCCGGGCCCCACCGGCCGGGTCTACCAGCACGAAATCCCCGGCGGCCAGCTCTCCAACCTGCGCCAGCAGGCGATCGCGCTGGGCCTAGGCGAGCGTTTCGAGGCCATCGAGGACATGTACGCCGCGGCGGACCGCATCCTGGGCCGCCTGGTGAAGGTCACCCCGTCCTCCAAGGTGGTGGGTGACCTGGCCCTGCACCTTGTCGGACTCAACGCTGACCCGGCAGACTTCAATGAGAACCCGCAGAAGTATGACATCCCGGATTCCGTGATCGGCTTTCTGTCCGGTGAACTCGGCGATCCTCCCGGCGGCTGGCCCGAACCGTTCCGGACCAAGGCCCTGCAGGGACGGACCGTCAAGGTCCGCGACGTCGACCTCAGCGCCGAGGACAGCGCCGCGCTCCGGTCCGACTCCAAGACCCGGCAGCAGACCCTCAACCGGCTGCTCTTCCCCGGTCCCACCAAGGACTACCTGAAGACTGTGGAGTCCTACGGCAACCTCTCGGTGCTGGACACCCGCGACTACCTCTACGGCCTGCAGCGCGGCGCGGAGCACGAGATCGAGCTGGAGAAGGGCGTCCGCCTGATCGCTTCGCTCGAAGCCGTCTCCGAGCCGGACGAGAAGGGCATGCGCACCGTGATGTGCACGCTCAACGGCCAGTCGCGCCCGGTGGTGGTCCGCGACCGCGCCGTGGTCAGCAACGTCAAGGCGGCCGAGCGCGCCGATGCCTCCCAGCCCGGCCAGGTGGCCGCACCGTTTGCCGGCGCCGTCACCCTGACAGTCAAGGCCGGGGACACCGTCAAAGCCGGTGACACAGTTGCGACCATCGAGGCTATGAAGATGGAAGCCTCCATCACGACGCCGGTCGCGGGCACCGTCTCGCGGCTCGCCGTAGGCGCCATCGAACAGGTCCAGGGCGGGGATTTGCTGCTGGTCGTCGAGTAGCGGCAGCGCAGCAAAAGCAACGCGGGGTCACATACGGCCCATCAGGGACTCCCTGATGGGCCGTATGTGACCCCGCGTTGCTTTGTGTGTGTGGCCTAGTGCTGGACGGGGCGCGGGGTGCCGTACATCTCCTCGATCACGTTCTCGAAGTCCTTCATGACCTGGGAGCGCTTGACCTTCATCGACGGCGTGAGGTGCCCTGAGGCCTCGGTGAAGTCCGCCGGCACGATCCGGAACGACTTGATCGCCTCCGCCTGGGACACGGACTGGTTGGCGTGGTTGATGAGCTCCTGGACCGCGGCCTTGACCACCGGATTCCCGGTCGCTTCGGCGAGGGTGGTGGAAGCCGGCAGGCTGTGGCGGTGCAGCCAGCCCGGCAGGGCTTCCTCGTCGAGGGTGACCAGGGCGCCGATGAACGGGCGGTTGTCACCGACCACGAGTACCTGCGAGACGAGCGCGTCGGCGCGGATCTGGTCCTCGAGCAGCGCCGGTACGACGTTCTTGCCGCCGGCCGTGACGATGATTTCCTTCTTGCGGCCGGTGATGGTCAGGAAGCCCTGCTCATCGAGCTGCCCGATGTCGCCGGTGCGCAGCCAGCCATCCTGGAACGCCTCGGCGGAGAGGTCGTCGCGCTTGTAGTAGCCGCGCATGACGCAGACGCCCTTGGCGAGGATTTCGCCGTCGTCGGCAATCTTCACGGCATTGCCCGGAAGCGGCTTGCCGACCGTGCCGATCCTGATCCGCTCCGGCGTATTCACCGTGATCGGCGCCGTGGTTTCGGTCAGCCCGTAGCCCTCCAGGATCTGCATGCCGATGCCCTGGAAGAAATGGCCCAGCCGTTCGCCCAGCGGGCCGCCGCCGGATACCGCGTGCGCGACTTGGCCGCCCATGGCATCTCGGAGCTTGCCATAGACCAACTTGTCGAACAGGGTGTGCTTGAGCCTCAGGCCCAGGCCGACCTTGCCGGCCTGCCGGGTACGCGAGAACTCGATGGCGGTGTCCGCGGCGCGGTGGAAGATCGCGCCCTTGCCGCCGTCCTCGGCTTTGGTGAGCGCCGAGTTGTAGACCTTTTCGAACACGCGCGGCACGGCAAGGATGAACGTGGGTTTGTAGCTCTGCAGGTCCGGCAGCAGGTTCTTGATGTCCGGCGTGTGTGCGACTGTGACGCCGGCGGCCACGGCCAGCACGGAGATGTAGCGCGCAAAGACGTGGGCGAGGGGCAGGAACATGATGGTCCTGGCATTCTCGTGCACGATTCCGTTAAGCGATGTGGCCAGCGCGTTCTCCGAGAGCTCCACGAAGTTGCCGTGGGTCAGTTCGCAGCCCTTGGGCCGTCCGGTGGTACCGGAGGTGTAGATGATCGTGGCGATGTCCTTGAGGGACGCGTGGCTGCGGCGCGCCTCGAGTTCTTCGTTGCTGACAGTGGCACCGGCGGCCCTGACGTCATCCAGGCCGGTTCCTGAGAGCTGCCAGACGTTGGCGAGGGCGGTCAGGCCCTCGGACGCCGCGGCCTGCCGGATGATGTCCTCATGGTGGGCAGACTCGCCGAAGGCGGCCACCGCGCCGGAATCGCCGAGGTTCCAGGCGACCTGGGAGGGCGAGGACGTTTCATAGATGGGAACAGAGACGGCGCCGGCGAACCAGATCGCGAAGTCAATCAGCGCCCATTCGTACCGGGTGCGGGACATGATGCCCACCCTGTCGCCGGCGGCGACACCGCTGGCCATTAGCCCCTTGGCGAGAAGTGAAACATCGGCCAGGAAGTCGGTGGCCCGGACATCCTGCCACTGGCCGGCAGCGTCGAGTCGCGAGAACAGGGCAGGGTTGGTAGCCTTCGCGGCCTGGCGCAATACCAGGGCCGTGACATTTGATTCCGGTGGGACGTTGACCAGGGGCGGGACACTGATTTCTCGCACGATAGCTCCTTTGATATCCATTGACCCGCAAGGGGTTCAGCTAACACTAGTGCGTGGTCCTACCGCGAATGTGTTCCACAACACCTACTGGCGAGTAACTTTACGGCTCCGGGTGCCGGCGCGCCACTCCGGGCGGCCGACGCCGGAGCGGAATCGCCTGGCGAATAGACTTGGGGAACCATGCACACACCCACACCCGGACAGCAGCCCGGCCCGGACCGCAGGACGGCCGCCCGGCGCCGCAGGGCGTTCGCGGGTGCGGTCGGCGGAGTTCCGGGGCAAGGTTTCCGTGAGCATCTGCGGCTGGGCCGCAAGGGCCTGGCAATCGGCGTCGATATCGGCGGTACCAAGGTGGCGGCCGGCGTGGTGGACGCGGAGGGCCGGATCCTCAGCCAGGCCAGGCGCTCCACCCCGGGCAACGACCCGCGGGCGGTCGAACAGATCATCGTGGAACTTGTCGAGGAATTGGGCGAAGGTCACCGGATCTGGTCCGTCGGGATCGGCGCTGCCGGCTGGATGGATCTCGACGGCGGTACCGTGCTGTTCAGCCCGCACCTGGCCTGGCGCAATGAGCCGCTGAGGGACAACCTGCAGCGGATGCTGCACCGCCCTGTACTCCTGACCAACGACGCCGACGCCGCCGGCTGGGCGGAATGGCGTTTCGGTGCCGGCCGGGGCGAGAACCGGCTGGTCTGCATCACCCTGGGTACCGGCATCGGCGGCGCCATGGTGATGGACGGGCGGCTGGAGCGCGGCCGCTACGGGGTGGCGGGGGAATTCGGCCACCAGATCATCATGCCCGGCGGCCACCGCTGTGAATGCGGCAACCGGGGCTGCTGGGAACAGTACGCCTCCGGCAATGCCCTCGGCCGGGAGGCGCGCGAACTGGCCGCCGCCAACTCCCCGGTGGCGCAGGAACTGCTCAGGGCAGTGGACGGCCAAATGGACCGCATCACCGGCGCGATCGTCACCGGGCTGGCCAAGGCCGGGGATGCCACCTCACGTGAGCTGATCGAGGAGGTCGGCGAATGGTTAGGCCTGGGTCTCGCCAACCTTGCGGCCGCGCTGGATCCGGGCACCTTTGTGATCGGCGGCGGTTTGTGCGACGCCGGTGAACTGCTGGTCGCACCGGCGCGGAAAGCATTCGGCAGGAACCTGACCGGGCGCGGATTCCGGCCTGCGGCGCAGATCGAACTGGCAGCCCTCGGCCCCGACGCCGGCCTGATCGGCGCCGCGGACCTGTCCCGGGTCAGCAGGCGCATGCGCAGCTAATGGGTCTTTTTCGGGCTCTCCTGACAGAGATGTGGGTTCCGTTATCTCTGGTATGGGAGCTTGATTCTGACGGGTCCGCAGGCGAGCATGATCAGGGCGAGTGCGGCTTCGGGTGTGTGGAATCCGTAGGACCTGCGGGTCATCGTTCGGATCTTGT
>NZ_JAXCID010000025.1:0-58881 GCF_035985125.1 Arthrobacter sp. CG_A4
AGGCCGGGCCCCCTTCCAGAAAGGAGACCCGGCCTCCGCGCCGTCACGACGCAAACCTGCGGAACCGGCGAACCGCTACCGACCCACGCACCTAGAGTTGCCCCATGACGGACAGTACGCACCACAGCAACGCACAGACCGCAGACGGACGGCTGCGGGAACTTGCCGCGGCCCACGGCGTCGGAACCTCCTACTGGGGCTGGGACGGCGTCGAGCGCACCGTTTCGGACACCACCCTGCGGAGCGTCCTCGCGGCTCTGGGCGTCCCGGCCGGGGAAGCGGCCGGGACGGAACGGTCCTTGAACGACGCCAGGCTGGCACCATGGCGGCGCCTGCTGCCGCCGGTCGTCGTCGCCCGTGAAGGGCAGGAGCTCCGCCTCAATGTCCATCTGCCGCATGGAAGCGCCGTCCGCGTCTGGATCGACGCCGAAGACGGCGGCAGCTACGAGGTAGCGCAGCGGGACAACTGGGACGCGCCGGTGGACGTCGACGGCGTCCTCACCGGCCGGGCGACCTTCGCCGTCCCGGACCGGGTGCCGCTCGGCTGGCACACTCTGTTGGCTGAGCACGACGGCACGGTCGCCCGGTGCCCGCTCGTCGTCACCCCGCGGAGCCTCGGCACCACCGCGCGGCTGGCGGGCCGGCGGAACTGGGGACTGACCGCGCAGCTCTATTCCGTCCGGTCCTCCCGGTCCTGGGGGATCGGTGACTTCGCGGACCTCACGGACCTGGCCACGATTTCGGGGCAGGAGGGCGCCGGTTTCCTGCTGGTCAATCCATTGCACGCCGCCGAGCCCCGGCCGCCTGTCGAAGACTCACCGTACCTGCCCACCACAAGGCGCTTCTTCAACCCCCTTTACCTCCGGGTGGAAGTTATCACCGAGTACGGCTACCTAGGCGCGTCCGGCCGGGCCGAGGTGGAAAGGCTGGCGCATCAACAGCACGGCGCCAACCACTCCTCCGGGCTGCTGGACCGGAACCCCGCGTACGGCGCCAAACTGGCCGCCCTGGAGCTGGTGTTCGGGGTCCCGCGCGATCCCGCCCGCGCACGCGCGTTTGCCGATTTCTGTACCGAACAGGGGCCAGGTCTGGACGACTTCGCCCTCTGGTGCGCCCTGGCCGAGACGCTGGCCCCGGGGGCCCCGCAGTGGGCCGCGGAGGCATCCGGACCGGACACCGCGTACTGCCGGGAGCAACGGGTCCTGCTCGCGGGCCGGATCGAGTTCCACCGCTGGCTGCAGTGGTGCTGCGACGTCCAACTCGAAGCAGCGCAGCGCGCAGCGAAGCAGTGCGGCATGGAGATCGGCGTCATCCACGACCTTGCGGTAGGGGTGAAACCTGGCGGCGCGGACGCCTGGTCGTTCGCCGGGGTGCTGGCCCGCGACGTCACGGTCGGCGCGCCCCCGGACATGTTCAACCAGCAGGGCCAGAACTGGACCCAGCCGCCGTGGCACCCGGACCGGCTGGCGGAGTCGGGATATGCCGCCTACCGGGACATGCTCAGGACCGTGCTGCGCCATGCCGGCGGGATCCGCGTGGACCACATCCTGGGACTGTTCCGGCTGTGGTGGATTCCGGCAGGTGCGGGGCCGGGGGAGGGCACCTACGTCCACTACGACCATGAGGCGCTCATCGGCATCCTGGCCCTGGAGGCGCAACGCGCCGGGGCGATCGTCATTGGTGAAGACCTGGGCGTCTATGAGCCCTGGGTCCGTGACTATCTGGCCGAGCGGGGGATCTTCGGCACCTCGATCCTCTGGTTCGAGCACGACGCCGACGGCCCACTTCCGCCGGAAAGGTACCGTCAGCAGTGCCTGACCAGCGTCAACACCCACGATTTGCCGCCGACGGCGGGGTACCTGGCCGGTGAACACATCAGCCTCCGCGAGCGGCTGGGTCTGCTGCAGCGCCGGGTGGAAGAGGAACGCGCCGAGTCCGCCGCCGAGCAGGAGAAGGTCTTGGACCTCGTGCGCGAACGCGGGCTGCTTCCGGCCGCGGGTGCCGCGGGCACGGATGTCCGGCGGATCATCGAAGCTCTCTACGCGTTTACCGCGCTGACGCCGTCCTCGTTGCTGGGGGTGGCGCTGGTTGATGCGGTCGGTGAGACCCGGACCCAGAACCAGCCCGGGACCAGTACCGAATACCCGAACTGGCGCATACCCCTGTCCGGGCCGCACGGGACCGTCCTCCTCGACAGCCTGCCCAAGGATCCCGGCTTCCGGTCGCTGCTGGAAGCCATACGTAACGCGATTCGTCCGCGGGAGTAGGTGCTGCCGGGAAAGTCCCCGGTTACGTTCCGGCTGCAGTTCCGTCCCCGTCACGAGTGATCTGCAGAAATCCCCCAAAGTATCGTCCAGGTATTTTTTCACCACCGGGCAAGTAGCGCCTACTCGTTCCATCCCGGATTGATCGGGCTATTCTGGCGCCAAATGCCAGCAAACGATCCGTTGCGCAGGCATGTCCGATGCCGTGGGGAGAAACCAATGAACAGAGTTATGCGGACAGCCGGGGCCGGACTGGCCTTGGCGATGGGGATCGCCGGGAGCGCCGTAGGCAATGCCGTCGCTGCCACCACCTACAGTTTCGCCGTCATTGGTGACACTCCTTACGGCAGCACTCAACTGAGCCTCTTCCCGAAACGGATAGCACAGATTAATGCGGATTCCGATGTGCGCATGGTCGGACACCTCGGCGACATCGGAGCGGGAGTCTGCTCCGACTCCTACTACCAGAAGATCAAGGCGAACTTCAACAAATTTACCGACCCGCTGGTGTACACCCCGGGCGACAACGAGTGGGCGGACTGCCACCGGGCCAGCATCGGCAAGGCCAATACGCTGGAGCGGCTTTCGGCCATCCGGTCCGTCTTTTTCCCGACGGCCGGCCGGACCCTGGGCCAGAACCCGATCTCCGTAACCGCCCAGTCCGGCTACAAGGAGAATGTGTCCTTCGCCGCGGGCGGGCTGACCATTTCGACCCTCCACATCGTGGGATCGGAGAATGACCTCCGGCCATGGAGCGGACTAGGCTTCACCAAGGCCACCGTGGAACAAGTAGCCGAGGAAAAGGCCCGGGTAAACGCTGCCGTCGCCCAGGTCAAGAGCGCGTTTGCAACCGCGAAGGCCAACAACAGCAGGGCTGTGGTCCTGATGACCCAGGCGGACATGTTTGCTCCCGGAACCCAGAACACAGGGTACCGGAACGCTTTCCAGACCATCGTCCGGGCTATCGCCAGTGAGAGCAAGGCGTTCAGCAAGCGGGTTTTCCTGTTCAACGGCGATTCCCACAGCTACGCCAAGGACAAGCCGCTGACGAACTCGAAGTGGCTGTCCTTCTACGGAATTTCCGGCGCCGCGTCCAACCTCACCAGGGTCACGGTCGAGGGTGAGGCCAGCGTCAATGAATATGTCCGGGTCAACGTCGTTTCGACGTCGGAGGTCCTGCAGGTCCAGCGGGTCCTCTACAAGTAGCGCGACGCCGTCGCGGTCCCGGAAGCGCCGGCCACGCACAACACGAAAAAGGCCCAGGAAACCGTGGTTTCCTGGGCCTTCTTTTAGCGTGCGCGGAGGGGGACTTGAACCCCCACCCCCTTTCGAGGACTAGCACCTCAAGCTAGCGCGTCTGCCATTCCGCCACCCGCGCAGGTGGTAATTCGGTGAACTTTTCGCCTTTCAGCGTTTCGGTTTCCTCCGAAGCAGCGAGAAAAACTCTAGCATGACTATTCGCCAAACAAATAATCGGAGCTTGTGGGTAGGCTGAAGCCAGCAATTGTGCCGCTGCCACGAGGAGTTATCCATGACTGAAGTACGCCCCGAGGATGAAGTCGTCCGGATCTGCCAGGAACTGATCCGGATCGATACTTCCAACTACGGCGACGGCACCGGGCCGGGCGAGCGCGCGGCCGCCGAGTACACCGCGGGGCTGATGGCCGAGGTCGGCCTGGACGCCGAAATCTTCGAGTCGGCTCCGGGCCGGGCCAACGTTGTTACCAGGCTTGCAGGAGAGGACCCGTCCGCCAGCGCCCTCGTGGTCCACGGACACCTGGATGTGGTCCCGGCACTCCGCGATCAATGGTCCGTTGACCCGTTCGGCGCCGAACTCCGGGACGGCATGATCTGGGGCCGCGGGGCCGTGGACATGAAGGATATGGACGCGATGATCCTCTCCGTGCTGCGGAATTTCGCCCGGACCGGCCGCAAACCCAAGCGGGACCTGATCTTCGCGTTCTTCGCCGATGAGGAAGCCGGCGGCGCCTACGGTGCCCGCTACGCCGTCGAGAAGCGGCCCGAGCTCTTCGATGGCGCCACCGAAGCGATCTCAGAGGTGGGCGGCTTCTCGGCCACCATCGGCGGCCAGCGGACCTACCTGCTGCAGACGGCGGAGAAGGGGCTTTCCTGGCTCCGCCTCGTCGCCCACGGCCGTGCCGGTCACGGCTCCCAGATCAACACGGACAACGCCGTCACGCGGCTCGCGAGCGCCGTCTCCCGAATCGGGGAGTACCGGTGGCCCATCGAACTGACCCCCACCACCCGCCAGTTCCTCGACGGCGTGACGGAACTCACGGGCGTCGAGTTCGATCCGGACGATCCGGACAAGATCCTCAAGGAGCTCGGCACAGTGGCCCGCTTCGTCGGCGCCACCCTGCAAAACACCACTAACCCCACCCTCCTCAAAGGCGGTTACAAACACAACGTCATCCCGGAATCGGCCGAGGCCCTCATCGACTGTCGGACGCTGCCCGGCCAGGAACAGCGCGTCCTGGAAGTCGTCCGGGATCTGGCCGGCAAGGGTGTGGACGTCAGCTACGTCCACAATGACGTCTCGCTCGAGGTCCCCTTCGCCGGTAACCTCGTCGATTCGATGATCGATGCCCTGCACGCCGAGGATCCCGGCGCCAAGGTCCTGCCGTACACTCTCTCCGGTGGCACCGACAACAAATCGCTGAGCCGGCTGGGCATCACCGGCTATGGCTTCGCCCCGCTGCAGCTGCCGGACGAACTGGACTTCACCGGCATGTTCCACGGCGTGGACGAACGCGTCCCCACCGAATCGCTGAAGTTCGGTGCGCGGGTGCTGGATACCCTGCTGACCAACTATTGAGACGACGCTGCCTGATGACCCCTGAAGACGTCCTTCCCGATGCCTTGCTGGACCGGATCCGCGGCCGCGCCGCCGGCTACGACCGCGAGAACGCGTTCTGCCACGAGGACCTGGTGGAGCTGACGGCGGCCGGCTACCTGAGGATTTTCGTCCCGGAGTCCGACGGCGGTCTGGGACTTGGGCTCGCGGCGGCAGCCCGGCTTCAGCGCAGGCTTGCGACGGCGGCCCCGGCTACCGCACTGGCGATCAACATGCATCTGGTGTGGACCGGCGTCGCGCATGTCCTGGCTGCCCGGGGCGATTCCTCGCTGGACTTCGTCCTCGCAGAAGCCGCGCAGGGGGAAATCTTCGCGTTCGGCAACTCCGAGGCGGGAAACGACTCGGTACTCTTCGACTCCCGGACCACCGCCGAGCCGCAGCCGGACGGCGGATATTCCTTCACCGGCCGGAAAATCTTCACGAGTCTCTCGCCGGTGTGGACCCGGCTGGGAATCTTCGGCAAGGACGCCACGGCCAGGGACGGTGAAGGTGAACTGGTGCACGGCTTCATCACCCGGGGCGCCCCCGGCTACGAGATCCTGGCGGACTGGGACACCTTGGGCATGCGGGCCAGCCAGTCGAACACCACGGTGCTGGCCGGCGCCGTCGTTCCGGCGGACCGGATCTTCCGGAAACTGCCGGTCGGCCCGAACGCGGATCCACTGATCTTCGCCATCTTCGTGTGCTTCGAGACGCTGCTGGCGGCCGTGTACACGGGCATTGGCGAACGCGCCCTGGACCTCGGGGTGGAGGCGGTCACGCGCCGGACGTCGTTCAAGAACGGCGGGCGCAGCTACGCCCAGGACCCCGATATCCGCTGGAAGGTGGCGGACGCCGCGATGGCCATGGATGCGCTGTACCCCCAGCTGTCGAGCGTGGCGTCCGACGTCGACGGGCTGGCCGATCACGGCAGCCAGTGGTTCCCGAAGCTGGCAGGCCTCAAGGTCAGCGCGACCGAGACCGCCCGCACGGTGGTGGACCTGGCGATCCGGGTGTCCGGGGGGTCAAGCTACTCCCGCGGGTCCGAGCTGGAACGGCTGTACCGGGATGTGCTGGCGGGAATGTTCCACCCCTCCAACGACGAATCAGCGCACAATACGGTGGCAACCGCCTGGCTGGGACCGCTGGAGACACCCTAACGGGCCTGAAGCGGCGCGGGCTCCGGCCGCACGGCGCGGGCGCCGGCCGCACGGTCCGCCGGCGCCTCCACCTACACGGTCCGCTGGCGCCTCCACCTACACGGTCCGCTGGACCTGCGTGACTTTGCGGCGGAGCCAGAAGCGGCGGCCGCCGCCCAGATAAAGGATGCTGCGCTCCAGCTCCCACTTGCCGTACTCGGAATGTTCCACCAGCCGGCGGCGGGCGTCGGGCAGGGAATCATCAGGGCTTACCGTCAATACGAGGTACTCGTATTGCCTCAGGTAGTCCCGCTCCCGCTGGACTGAACTACTCAGAAAATGTTCCTTCATCGCTCTCCATTTTCATCCTTTTCCGGCTAACGTGAAGTCATGAGCATCGATCCGCGTGTCGCGCTTCAGTCCCTGACGGCTGCCCTGGAAGAACACCTCTCAACCGTCGCCGCACGCAGGGGCGACGGGGACCCGGCGGTAGAAGCCGCGTATTTCACCGTGGCTGATGCCTTCGAAGTCTACGACGACTCGCTCTACGAAGCGTATGGGGAAGTGACACCCCTGCAGGTCATCGAGGACGACAGCGACGACGACGAAGATGAAGACGTCGACGACGAAGAACTTGAGATACTCCTGGACTGATCCCCAAGCTCCCCGGAAACCCACGAACCCTGTGCGCCTGAAGGACCCTGTGAATCCGACCCACGCGGGAGTTCCGGCTCAGGTTGGCCGGGACACGTCCTCCAGCGCCTGGGCAATCTCCGGCGGCAGCGCCGCCAGCGTCGAATCCAGGACTTCTTTCAGCTGCACGGGAGTCCGTGCGCCCACAATCGCGGTGGCAACGCCGTGCCGGGACAGCAGCCAGCTGAGCGAAACGTCCAGGGCGGTCCGTCCGAGCCCTTTCGCCGCCATCGCCACGGCTTCGACAACACTCGATGCGGCACCCTCAAGGTACGGCTCCACGTAGCTGGCCAGCCGCGAATGAGCGGCCCGGGAATCCGCCGGGATGTGCCCGCGGTACTTTCCGCTCAGCACCCCGCGGCCCACCGGCGCCCACGCCATCAGGCCCAGTCCGGCGTCCTCGATCGCCGGAATCAGCTCGGCTTCGGCCGTTCGGTTCACTAAGGAGTACTCGGACTGGTTCGCGATCAGAGGGAAGCCCGCGGTCGCGGCGGCCTTGGCGGTCTGCCAGCCGTTGAAGTTGGAGACGCCCGCGTACCGTGCCCGGCCGGAGCGGACCGCGTACTCAAGCGCAGACAGGGTTTCCTCCAACGGCACGTTGGGGTCCCAGGCGTGGGCGAGCCAGAGGTCCACGTAGTCGGTGCCGAGCCTGGCCAGGCTCGCATCGAGGCCGGAGAGCATCCCGTTCCGAGAGGTGTCCACACTGCGGCGGCCCTCCGACGTCGTCAGCCCGGCTTTAGTGGAAATCACCACTTCGGAACGGGCGACGACGTCGCCGAGCATTCCGCCCAGCATCGCCTCGGCCTGGCCGTCGGCGTAGGACGCCGCGGTATCGATCAGGGTCCCGCCGCCATCCACGAAGACGCGGAGCAGCCCGGAGGCGTCCTGCTCATCTGTTTCCCGGGCCCAGGACATGGTGCCGAGGGAAAGGGCGGACACACGCAACCCACTGTTGCCGAGATAACGCTGCTGCATGTCAGCCAGCTTACGGGGATTCTGTTGGCTTCATGACGTAGGGTCTATGAACGTGAACTGGTTTGAAGCGGCCCTGCTGGGCCTTGTGCAGGGACTGACCGAATTCCTCCCTATTTCCTCAAGCGCCCATCTGCGGATCGTCGGCTCCTTCCTGCCGAACGCAGCCGACCCCGGAGCGGCCTTCACGGCTATCACGCAGCTGGGCACGGAAACCGCGGTGATCGTGTACTTCCGGCACGACATCGTGCGGATCGTCAGGGCGTGGGCCGGTTCGCTCGCCGGAAAGGTCTCCCGGCAGGATCCGGACGCCCGGATGGGCTGGCTCGTGATCCTCGGCAGCCTCCCGATCATTGTCCTCGGCCTCCTCTTCCAGGACCAGATCGAGTCCGTGCTCCGCAACCTCTGGATCGTCGCCACCACCCTGATCGTCTTCGGCATGATCCTGGCAGTCGCCGACGCCGTCGGGCGCCAGGAACGCGACCTCACCCAGCTCACGTACAAACACGGCATCTACTACGGGCTGGCCCAGGCCATGGCCCTCATCCCCGGGGTATCCCGCTCCGGCGGCACGATCACAGCCGGGCTGCTCATGGGCTACACCAGGGAAGCGGCCGCACGCTACTCCTTCCTGCTGGCCATCCCCGCAGTCTTCGGCAGCGGGCTGTACCAGCTCTACAAGGTGGTCTCCAAGGACGGCATCACGGGCCCCTACGGCCTGCCGGAGACGGCCCTCGCCACCGCCATCGCCTTCGTGGTGGGCTACATCATCATCGGCTGGTTCCTGAAGTACGTCTCCACCCGCGGCTACAGCCTGTTCGTCTGGTACCGGATCTTCCTGGGCCTCGCCCTGTACCTGCTGCTCGGTTTCAATGTCATCAGCGCTTAGCGGGCATTTTCGCTAGTCCGTCGGGAATCCGGGTCCCTTGGCGGTATGGCCGGGCCCAGGGACATGCCCCGCGCCGGGGCCAGCGAATGGACATAGTGTCATTATGCACAGTCCCGGGTGCGAAGAATGGGCATGTCCCCCTGGACTGGACCCCGGCCCGAAGGGACATGCCCCGCTCCGGAGCCGGCGGGTGGACATAGTGTCATTATGCCCGGTCCCGGGTGCGAAGAATGGGCATGTCCCGCCGGCGCGAATATGGTCCGGACCCCGCCGAAACCCCCGCCGAATTAGCGAAAATGACCACTGGCACTAGGCTGGGGCTGTGAAATCCTGGATCTCCCGCCCCGTTCCCCAGCTCCCCGGCAGCATGCCTGCCCTGCGCCTCTTCGACACCGTCAAGGGCGCCGTCGTGACGTTGGAAGCCACGGGCCAACAGTCCATGTATGTCTGCGGAATCACCCCCTATGACGCAACCCACATGGGACATGCGGCCAGCTACGTCGCCTTCGACCTCCTCAACCGCGCCTGGCGGGACGGCAGGCAGCAGGTCGCCTACGTGCAGAACGTGACCGACGTCGACGATCCCCTGCTGGAGCGGGCGACGGCTACCGGCGTGGACTGGCGCGAACTGGCCGCCAGCCAGATCACGCTCTTCCGGACCGATATGGAAGCCCTCAATGTGCTGGCCCCTGACCACTATGTGGGCGCCGTCGAAGCCGTCCCGATGATCGTGCCCGCGATCGAGCAGCTGCTGCTCAGGGGCCTTGCCTACCGCGTGGCCGGCAGCGACGGGGAGCCCGACGGCGATGTGTACTACGACGTCGAGGCCGCCGGCAAGCACTCCGCCGCGGCGCCCGACGCCTGGACCCTGGGTGCCGTCTCCGGCCTGTCCGACGCCGAAATGCTTGAGCTCTTTGCCGAGCGCGGCGGCGATCCGGGCCGTGCGGGCAAACGCCAGGCGCTGGATCCGCTGCTGTGGCGCGTTGCCCGGCAAGGTGAGCCCAGCTGGCCCGGCGGCGGGCTGGGGGAAGGCAGGCCCGGCTGGCACATCGAATGTACCGTCATCGCCCAGAAGTACCTGCCGGCGCCGTTCACCGTGCAGGGCGGCGGCTCGGACCTGATCTTCCCGCATCATGAGATGGGCGCCGGCCACGCCTATTCGCTGGCCGGTGTGCCGCTGGCCCGTCATTTCGCCCACGCTGGCATGGTGGGGCTGGACGGCGAGAAGATGAGCAAGTCCAAGGGCAACCTGGTCCTCGTGTCCAGGCTCCGGGCCGCCGGCGAGGACCCGGCGGCGATCCGGCTGGCCATCCTGGCCCACCACTACCGCACCGACTGGTCCTGGACCGACGCCGGCTTCGCCGAAGCCAAGGACCGGCTGCGTTCCTGGCGTGCGGCCCTCGCGGTCACGCCGGCCGGCTCGGCCGCTCCGCTGGTAGCCCGGCTGCGTGCCGAACTCTGCAATGACCTGGACGCCCCCGGCGCCCTCGCCTCCGTGGACGGCTGGGCCCGGGCCGCGCTCGACGCCGGCGGCCCCGCCAGTGCCGCTGATGCGGCGCTGGTGAGCGACGCCGTCGACGCGATCCTCGGCGTCGAGCTTTAGGGCTTGTCCTTACCCCTGCGCTTGAGATAACGCTCAAACTCCCGCGCGATCGACTCGCCGCTGGCCTCGGGAAGGTCCGCGGTGTCCTTCGCTTCCTCCAGCTGTCGCACGTACGCCGCGATTTCCGGGTCGTCGGTGGCGAGCTCGTCGACGCCGCGCCCCCACGCATCGGACTCCTCGACCAGGTCCTGGGTATTCAGCGGAACCTGCAGCAGCTCTTCGATCCGGTGCAGCAGCGCCAGCTGGGCCTTGGGGGAGGGAGCCTGCGCCACGTAGTGCGGCACGGCGGCCCAGAGCGACACCGTCGGCAGCCCGGCCAGCATGGCAACTTCCGCGAGGACGCCGACTATTCCCACCGGGCCCTCGTACTGCGAGACCTCCAGCTCCATCCGCTCCCGCAGGGCAGGGTCGTCCGTGGACGCACTCACCGGAATCGGCCTGCTGTGCGGAACATCAGCGAGCAGGGCACCGACCAGGATCACATAGTCAACGTTCAGCGCCTCCGCATGGACCAGGAGTTCGGCGGTGTAGGCACGCCATTTGTAGGACGGCTCCGTGCCCTGGACGAAAATGACGTCCACATTCGAACCGGGCACGCTGGCCATAAAAATGCGGGTGGACGGCCACTTGATCTTCCGTTCACCGGCGGAGTTGCGGCGGATCGTGGGCCGGGTGAACTGGAAATCGTAGTACTCGTCGGCGTCGACCGAACCGACCTTCTTGGCGCCCCAGAGCTTGTTCAGGTAGCGCAAGGAATCGCTCGCGGCCTCCCCGGCATCGTTCCAGCCCTCGAAGGCGGCGAGCATCACGGTGATGCGCTGGCCCGCGGGCACGGGCCGCAGCAGCCGTTCCGGCTCGGGCGCAGCGCCCGTTTCCGTGGGGTCTCCCTCGAAGCTATTCATCTCCTCACCCTACGTCCAAGCACCCGGCCCGGGCATGGAATGAAGCGCCGGAACGGACCATGCGGGCGCGATATTCGCCGTCGGCGTACTCCCGGGCGCCGTAACCGGGCTCCCCGTAGACTGGGAGGCATGCAATCCACAGCCTCCCGACCACTGCTCAAGGCCGCGTTATGGGACATGGATGGCACCATCGTCGACACCGAACCGTACTGGATCGACGCCGAACACGCCCTGGTGGCCGCCCACGGCGGAGAATGGTCGCACGAAAAGGCCATGCAGCTCGTGGGCCAGTCCCTCGTCTTCTCCGCCGGGATCCTGCAGGAGGCCGGCGTCGGGCTGGAGCGCCGGGAAATCATCGATATCCTCACATCCCACGTCATCAGCCTGGTCCGGACCTCCGTGCCGTGGCGGCCCGGCGCGCGCGAACTGTTGGATGAGCTGCACACCGCGGGCATCCGCTGCGCCCTCGTGACCATGTCCGAGGCCCCGCTGGCCCGCGAGATCGTGGCCAGCCTGCCGAAGCCCTACTTCGACTTCCTCGTGACCGGTGACACCGTCACGCACGGCAAGCCGCACCCCGAGGCCTACCTGACGGCCGTGGAACTGCTCCGGCAACAGGATCCGGAGCTGGGCGTCCGGCACTGCGTGGCACTGGAGGACTCCATCCCGGGGGTGGCCGCCGCGATGGCCTCCGGCGTGGTGACAATCGCCATCCCGCACCTTATGCCGCTGCCGCACGATCCGCGCCGGACCACCTGGGAGACCCTGGCCGGACGCACCGTGGCCGATCTTGAGGAGCTGGTGGCCCTGCGGCATGAGCTCCGGGATGCGGCCTCCGGCCCGGAAACCAGTCCGGCTACCGGCCCGGTAGCCGGTCCGGAAACCGCCGCCGTGAGGAGTCTGGCCCTTGGCTGACACCGATACCCAGGGCAGCACGGCCCAGACCCGCAAAGAAGGCATCTCGCTCGGACGCATCATGGGCATTCCGGTGGTCCTCGCATACTCGTGGTTCATCATCGCGGCGTTCACCGTCGTCGTCTACGGACCCGTGCTCGAATCCAGGAATCCCGAGCTGGGCTTCACCGCCTATGTCGTGGCATTCACGTACGCGGTCCTGCTGCTGATCTCGGTGCTGGTGCACGAGCTCGCCCACGCCCTGACGGCCAAGATCTTCCACTGGCCCACGCAAAAGATCGTGCTTAACCTGTGGGGCGGCCACACCCAGTTCGAGAGTTTCACCTCGTCCCCGGGCCGTTCCGTCCTGGTCGCCCTGGCCGGTCCTGCCGCCAACTTCGTCCTGGCAGCGGCCGGCTGGCTCCTGCTCACCGGGGCCGATCTGACCGGAGTCGCCGGGATCCTTGCCAACATCTTCGTCTGGGCCAACCTGCTGATCGGCATCTTCAACGTGCTGCCCGGCCTGCCGCTCGACGGCGGCCGGCTGGTGGAATCCGCGGTGTGGAAAGCCACCGGCAGCCAGGAGAAGGGCACCATCGCGGCCGGCTGGAGCGGCCGGATCATCGTGATCGCGCTCGTTGGCTGGTTCG
The DNA here is from genome assembly GCF_035985125.1 of Arthrobacter sp. CG_A4. Taxonomy (NCBI): domain Bacteria; kingdom Bacillati; phylum Actinomycetota; class Actinomycetes; order Micrococcales; family Micrococcaceae; genus Arthrobacter; species Arthrobacter sp. CG_A4. The sequence continues at coordinate 12,861 of NZ_JAXCID010000025.1, forward strand.
TTGCCCTGCCCCTGCTCGGCGGCGGCCGCCCGGACTTCTCCCTGATAATCATCACCCTCCTGGTCTGCGGTTTCCTCTGGATGGGGGCGACGGCATCGATCCAGCAGGCGCGGGTCCGGGGCCGCCTGCACCTGGTCAACGCCGGCACCCTCGCCGAACCCGCCGTCGGCCTGCCGGAATCCGCCACGGTGGCCGAGGTGCTGCGCCTTCCACGGGACGCCGCCACCGGCGCGGGCCCCGCCGTAGTGCTGTGCCGCACGGACGGGCATCCGGTCGCCGTGGTCGACGCCGGCGCCGTCGCCTCCGTGCCGGGGCACGCGGCCGGGACCACGCCGGTCACCGCCGTCTCGTACGCCCTCGGCGCCGGCGCTTATGTACCCGAATGGTCCACAGGGCAGGAACTGATCCAGTACCTGTCCCGGCTGGAAGGCGAGGAATACGCCGTCGTCGACCGTGACGGAGCCGTCACCGGGCTGCTCCGGCAATCAGCCGTGTTAAAGGCCCTGACCGGCAAGAATCCCGGCGGCGGCAGGCGGATGCCGGGCCGAAGCCGGTAGAGTTACCTGCCGGCCGTACATCGCCGGTCCGGGGTGCTGCCCCGGGCATAAGCAGCCGGACCGCCGGCAACTCCGCGGCCACACAGCTTTACAGGAGCGAGGAATATTTTTATGAGCAGCGACACCGCCGCCAACACCAGCCCGGCCGATGTTACGGAGGGCAGCGGCACTTCTGCCAGCCCCGCCGGTGCCACCACCGCGGGTGCCACCCCGACGCCGGTCGGCGCCGCCCGCCGCCGCGGACCGTTCCGTGAAGGGGAGCGCGTGCAACTGACCGATGAGCGCGGCCGCATGAACACCATCAGCCTCGAAACCGGCGGGGCGTTCCACACGCACCGCGGCTTCCTGAACCATGACGAGATCATTGGCAAGCCGGACGGCTCCGTGGTGGTCAACAACGTCGGCCAGCAGTACCAGACGCTCCGGCCCTTATTGTCGGACTTCGTGCTCTCGATGCCCCGCGGCGCGGCGGTGGTCTATCCCAAGGATGCCGGCCAGATCGTCACCATGGCTGACATTTTCCCGGGCGCACGCGTCGTCGAGGCAGGCGTCGGGTCGGGTGCATTGTCCATCTCGCTGTTGCGCGCGGTGGGGGACAACGGTTACCTGCATTCCTTTGAACGACGGGAAGAATTTGCGGATATTGCCCGCGGCAACGTCGAGACCATCTTCGGCGGACCGCACCCGGCCTGGCAGATTTCGCTCGGCGATTTCCAGGCGGAAGTAGTCCGCACCGAGGCACCCGGCTCCGTGGACCGCGTCGTCCTGGACATGCTGGCACCCTGGGAGTGCCTCGACGCCGTCGCCACCGTCCTGGCCCCGGGCGGCGTCTGGATCAGCTACGTCGCCACGGTGACGCAGCTGTCCCGGACCGCCGAGGCCATCCGCGCCGACGGGCGCTTCACCGAACCCGACGCCTGGGAATCCATGGTCCGCGGCTGGCACCTGGAAGGCCTGGCGGTGCGCCCGGACCACCGGATGGTGGCCCACACCGGCTTCCTGCTGGTCACCCGGCGGCTGGCCGACGGCGTCACCGGCATCTCCGTGAAGCGCCGCCCGTCCAAGACGGATTTCAACGCAGAGGATGTCAATGCCTGGACGCCGGGCGCCGTGGGGGAGCGCGCCGTCTCGGACAAGAAGCTGCGCCGCGCGGCCCGGGACGCCATCGCGGGGACCAATGTTAAGGACGATCCGGATATTAAGAACTAGTCCGCATTTCGGAAGTCTCCAGCGGCACCCCGCTTCTTGGGGCTAGTGTCTTAACAGAAGCGCAGGAAGGGGCTGATGCACGATGGACACTCCGAAGACTGACCCGGGCCGTACCCCGGCAGACGACGCAGCAGCACGTGCGGCACTGGCCGCGGAACCGGCCGTGGAACCAGGGGCGGAACCGGCCGTGGAACCAGGGGCGGAACTGGCCGCGGAAACGGGGGCGGCCGCCGACGGTGTCCGTCACGCCGCCAACGAACTGTCCGTCGCCGAACGGCAGGTCAACATTCTCCGGGACAAGCTCCGGCACATTGACCGTCAGCTCGCCGCAGCGACGCAGGGCAATTCCAGGCTGGTGTCCATGCTGGAGGCGGCCAAGGCCGAAATCCTCCGGCTCAAGAACGCCCTCGATCAGGAGGGCCAGCCGCCGTACAGCTTCGGCACCGTGCTGCAGTTGAATCCGAAACGCCAGCCCGCCCCGGGCAACAGCGGGCAGGCCGCCACCGAGGAATCCGTGGACATCTTCAACGCCGGCCGCAAGATGCGGGTGGGGATCAGCCCGCTGGTGAATCTGAGCCAGCTCGCGGTCGGTCAGGAGGTGCTCCTCAACGAGGGGCTGCTGGTGGTCGCCGGTCTGGGCTACGAGCGGGCCGGTGACCTCGTTACGCTCAAGGAAATGCTGGGGCCGGACCGTGCCCTCGTGGTGGGCCGCGCCGACGAGGAACGCGTCATCCGGCTCTCCGGGGCTCTGCTCGCGCAGAAGCTCCGGGTCGGTGACGCCCTCTCGATCGACTCCCGCACCGGCTACGCGCTGGAGAAGATTCCGCGCTCCGAAGTGGAAAACCTCGTTCTCGAAGAAGTGCCGGACATCACCTACCAGGACATCGGCGGGCTCGGCCCGCAGATCGAGCAGATCCGCGACGCCGTCGAACTGCCCTTCCTGCACCCGGACCTGTACCGCGAGCACGGGCTCAAGGCGCCCAAGGGCATCCTGCTCTACGGCCCGCCCGGCTGCGGCAAGACGCTCATCGCCAAGGCCGTCGCGAATTCCCTTGCGGCCCGCGCCGCCGAGCGCACCGGCAAGTCGGACATGAAGAGCTACTTCCTGAACATCAAGGGCCCGGAGCTCCTCGACAAGTACGTCGGCGAGACCGAGCGGCACATCCGGCTGATTTTCGCCCGCGCCCGGGAAAAGGCCTCCGAGGGCAGCCCCGTGGTGGTGTTCTTCGACGAGATGGACTCGCTGTTCCGCACCCGCGGCACCGGCATCTCCTCCGACGTCGAAACCACCATCGTGCCGCAGCTGCTCAGCGAGATCGACGGCGTGGAACGGCTCGACAACGTGATCGTGATCGGCGCCTCCAACCGCGAAGACATGATCGACCCGGCTATCCTGCGGCCGGGCCGCCTTGACGTCAAGGTCAAGATCCAGCGCCCCGACGCGGAGGCCGCTGCGGACATCTTCAACAAATACATCACCACTGACCTGCCGTTCCATGAGTCGGACCTCGCGGAGCACGGCGGCGACGTCCAGGCCACCGTGGACGCCATGGTCCAGCGCACGGTCGAGGCGATGTACTCGACCGCCAAGTCCAACGAATACCTCGAGGTGACGTATGCCAACGGCGACACCGAGATGCTCTACTTCAAGGACTTCAACTCCGGCGCCGTCGTGCAGAATGTGGTGGACCGGGCCAAGAAGTATGCCATCAAGGACCTGCTGACCGTCGGCCAGAAGGGTATCCGGATCGACCATCTGCTGCGTGCCGTCATCGACGAGTTCCGTGAGCACGAGGACATGCCGAACACCACCAATCCGGATGACTGGGCACGCATCTCGGGCAAGAAGGGCGAGCGCATCACGTACATCCGCACCATTGTCCAGGGCAAGGCGGGCCAGGAGCCCGGCAAGTCGATTGAGACGATGCCCAGCACGGGCCAGTACCTGTGACAGGGCCCGCTGCACGGCCTGAGTCCGGCCGGCCGGCCGGTGTTTCCGGCGGCCTGCCCGTGGGGGGTGCCATGCGGGTGATGGGTTCCGAAACTGAATACGGCATCCACGCGCCGTCGGCACCGGGGGCCAACGCCACCATGATGTCCGCGCGGGTGATCCAGGCCTATGCCCAGGTGACACGGCAGCGCGCCGCGGGTGGTGCCGAAACGCGCTGGGACTATACCGATGAGGAGCCGCTGCACGACGCCCGCGGCTGGACCTTGGAGCGCGGCGCGGCGGATCCCGAACAGCTGACCGACCAGCCACCGGTTCTCGACGCGGAGGCGGTAGCCCTCGCCTACGGGCGCGAAGAGCTGGAGCACGACGGCGAGGACGAGTCCGGCACCCTGCTGATGAACATGGTGCTGGGCAACGGGGCGCGGCTCTACGTCGACCATGCCCACCCGGAGTACTCCAGCCCGGAAATCACGAACCCCCGCGACGTGGTCACCTGGGACGCTGCCGGTGACCTCGTGGCCCTTGCCGCAGTACGACGGATTGCCGCCGATCCGGACCTGCCGCCGATCAATCTGTACAAGAACAACACGGACAACAAATCGGTCTCCTACGGTTCCCATGAAAACTACCTCATGCCCCGCGCCGTACCGTTCGGCGATATTGTCCGCGGCCTGACCCCGTTCTTCGTCACGCGCCAGATCATCTGCGGCTCTGGGCGGGTGGGCATGGGCCAGGACGCCTCCCGTCCGGGTTACCAGATCAGCCAGCGCGCGGATTTCTTCGAGACGGAGGTGGGCCTGGAGACCACCATCCGCCGTCCCATCATCAACACCCGCGACGAGCCCCATGCCACCGCGGACAAGTACCGCCGCCTCCATGTCATCATCGGCGACGCGAATCTCAGCCAGGCCTCGAACTACCTCAAGTTCGGCACCACGGCGATGGTGCTGAGCCTGGTCGAGGCCGGACTGGCGCCCAGGCTCGAGGTCCACGAACCGGTAGCGGCGCTGCAGGCGGTCAGCCATGACACCTCGCTCACCGCCACCCTGCGGTTGCTGGACGGACGCCGGATCACCGCCCTGGACCTGCAGTGGATCTACTTCGAGGCCGCTGCGAAGCACGCCCAGGACACCGGCGTCGCCGACGCAGTGGACGGCGACGGGCACACCCACGCTGTGCTGGCGCACTGGTCCGCGACGCTGACAGAACTGGGCGGCGACCGTGCCGGGGCCGTCTCCTCGGTGGAGTGGCTGGCCAAGCTGTCCCTGCTTGAGGGGTACAGGGAACGCGACGGACTGGGCTGGGGCCACGCGCGGCTGGGCCTCGTTGACCTGCAATGGGCGGACATCCGGCCGGAAAAGGGCCTCTACCACCGGCTGCTGGCCCGGGAGCGGATGCAGCGGATCGTCGACGACGCGGTCATCGCCCGGGCGGTGACCGAACCGCCGTCGGACACCAGGGCCTACTTCCGCGGCCGCTGCGTCAGCCGCTTCGGCACCGATGTGGTCGGTGCGAGCTGGGACTCCGTGATTTTCGATGTGCCGGGGCGCGGCAAGCTGCAGCGGGTCCCCACCCGGGAGCCGCTGCGCGGAACCGAGGCCCTCACCGGCGCCCTGTTTTCCCGGCACCGTGAGGCTGGAACGTTCCTCTCGGAACTCCTGGAGCCCGGCCCCGGTTCCTAAGGACAAAGCACCCCGGCAGCGCCGCCGGCGTGGCAATATTGCTTACAGGATGTCCCTTCGCAGACAGGGGACGGACAGAAGGAGACAACAATGGCAGGCCAGGAGCAGCAGCAGCCGCAGTCACGCGACACCGAGGTTGACGAGGACGTCCCCGCCGCCCCGCCCGCACCCGCGGGGGGACAGGCGTCGGCCGCCACCCAGGGCGTCGATGACCTGCTCGATGAGATTGACGGCGTCCTCGAATCCAATGCCGAAGAGTTCGTCCGGGCGTTCGTCCAGAAGGGCGGAGAGTAGGCCCGCCGCCGGCCGTACGCGTCCCGGGCCCGGGACCGGGGCTGAGGTTCCGGAAGTCGTTGATCCACTTTAGTTGAGGGAGTGCACCAGTGCAGGAAACCACGGCCAACCAGGTAGCGGCGAACGCCACGTCCTCCTTCACCGCGCACCTGCAGCGGGAACGCCCGGACCTCCTGCCGTTCGGCCAACAGCCGCCCGGCCACCTGTCCGTCGGCCAGATGCCGGCCGGCGCGTTCACCGGGCCTGCCGGCGCGCCCCTGCAGGTGCCCCACGGGACCACGATCGTGACGCTGACCTACGCCGGGGGAGTGCTGATGGCGGGGGACCGCCGCGCCACCATGGGCAACGTCATTGCCAGCCGCCACATCGAAAAGGTGTTCCCCGCCGACCAGTATTCCTTGCTCGGCATCGCCGGAACAGCCGGCATCGCCCTCGACATCACCAGGCTGTTCCAGGTTGAACTCGAGCACTACGAAAAAATCGAGGGCACCCTGCTGAGCCTGGACGGCAAGGCCAACCGGCTCGGTGCCATGATCCGCGGCAACCTGCCGATGGCCATGCAGGGCCTTGCCGTCGTTCCGCTGTTCGCCGGCTTCGACCGCCCCGCAGGGCTTGGCCGGCTGTTCTCCTACGACGTCACCGGCGGCCGCTACGAGGAACAGGAGCACCACACGGTGGGATCCGGCTCCGTGTTCGCCCGCGGGGCGCTCAAGAAACTCTGGCGGCCCAACCTTTCCGAACAGGACGCCGTCGCCGTCGCCGTCGAAGCGCTCTATGACGCCGCCGACGACGATTCCGCCACCGGCGGCCCTGATCCCGTCCGGCAGCTCTGGCCGGTGGTCTACCGCGTAAACCGGACCGGCGCCTTCCGGGTCCCGGAACGCGAGCTCGCGGCGGTGGCCGGCAGCATCATAGAATCCAGGGCCGTGGCCCGGCGGGAGGCCTGAGATGACCCAGCAGTTTTATGTTTCACCCGAACAGCTGATGAAGGACCGTGCGGACTTCGCACGGAAAGGCATTGCGCGGGGGCGCTCGGTGGTGGTCATCAGCTGCCGGGAGGGGATCGCCCTCGTGGCGGAAAACGCGTCGCCGTCGCTGCACAAGATCGGCGAGATTTACGACAAGATCGCCTTCGCGGCCGTCGGCAAGTACAACGAGTTCGAGAGCCTGCGCCAGGCGGGCGTGCGCTACGCGGATGTGCGCGGCTACTCCTACGACCGCGAGGACGTCACGGCCCGGGGACTTGCCAGCGTCTATGCGCAAAGCCTGGGCGCCGTGTTCACCGCGGAGCAGAAACCCTTCGAAGTGGAACTGGCCGTGGCGGAGGTCGGCCCGGCCCCCGACGCGGACCACCTCTACCGGCTGACCTTCGACGGATCCATCGCCGACGAGCAAGGCTTCATCGTGATGGGCGGCCAGGCGGACAAGGTGTCCGAAGTCGTCGCTGCGGGCTGGCAGGTCGAACTCGACTTCGCCGGCGCCGTCCGGCTCGCCCTGGCCGGGCTAGTGGCGGACAAGGAAACCGCTACACTGCCGCCGTCGGCCGTGGAAATCGCGGTGCTGGACCGCGGTTCGGAAAGCAGCCGCGGCGCACGACGGGCCTTCCGCCGGCTCGAGGACCCGGACATCGTGGCATTGCTGGCTGAGGAGAACTGAAATGGACAAGCGCATTTTCGGCATCGAAACCGAGTTCGGGATTTCCTATTCGAGTCCGGAGTCCCGGCCGCTGGCCCCCGAAGAGGTGGCCCGCTACCTCTTCCGCAAGGTGGTCAGCTGGGGCCGGTCCTCCAATGTGTTCCTGACGAACGGCTCACGCCTCTACCTCGACGTCGGCTCACACCCGGAGTACGCCACGGCCGAATGCGACGACCTCAGCCAGCTGATCGCGCACGACAAGGCCGGGGAGCTGATCCTGGACGATCTCGTGGACGAGGCGCAGGAACGGCTCGCAGCGGAGGGCTTCAACGGTACGGTGTACCTCTTCAAAAACAACACCGACTCCGCCGGCAACTCCTACGGCAGCCACGAGAACTATTTGATCCCGCGGCGCGGAGAATTTTCCCGGCTCGCCGAAATCCTGATCCCGTTCCTCGTGACACGCCAGCTCATCGCCGGCGCAGGCAAGATCCTGAAGACCCCGCACGGCGCCACCTTCGCGTTCTCCCAGCGGGCGGACCATATCTGGGAGGGCGTCTCCTCCGCCACGACACGGTCGCGGCCCATCATCAACACCCGCGATGAGCCGCACGCGGACGCCGAGTTCTACCGGAGGCTGCACGTGATTGTCGGCGACTCCAACATGTCCGAAACCACGGCCCTGCTCAAGGTGGGAACCGTGGACCTGATCCTGCGCATGATCGAAGCCGGCGTGATCATGCGCGACATGCGGATGGAAAACCCCATCCGCAGCATCCGCGAAATTTCCCACGACCTCACCGGCCGCGCCCTGGTCCGGCTCGCCAACGGCCGGCAGCTCACCGCACTGGAGATCCAGCGCGAGTATCTGGCCAAGGTCACGGCGTTCGTGGCCGAGAACGGCGCCCACAACGCCCACGTTCCAGTGATCCTGGACCTGTGGGAGCGCACCCTGGACGCGATCGAAAGCGGGGATACCAGCACGATCGACACCGAAGTGGACTGGGCGATTAAGAAGAAGCTGATGGACAGCTACCGCGAACGCCACGGGCTGGGTCTCGATGCCCCGCGGATCGCGCAGCTGGACCTGACGTACCACGATATTTCGCGGACCCGCGGACTGTACTACCTGCTGCAGAACCGCGGTGCGGTCCGCCGGCTGGTGGATGACACGGCGATCAAGGACGCCGTGGACGCCCCGCCGCAGACCACCCGGGCAAAACTCCGCGGAGACTTCGTCCGGCGGGCCCAGGAACTGGGCCGCGATTACACCGTGGACTGGGTGCACCTGAAGCTTAACGACCGCGCCCACCAGACCCTGCTGTGCAAGGACCCGTTCCGCAGCGTTGACGAGCGGGTGGATGCTCTGCTGGACTCTATGGGCTGATACCCAGCTTTCCGCGTTAGTCTGGTAGAGGCCGCCGTGCGGCCGACGTTTTCTTTGCCGCGGGAAACCGTGCGCATTGCGTCCACCCTGCCTCGACGAAAGTTTTACGTGCGCCGACTATTAGCAATTCTTCTTCCCGGGCTGCTGCTGCTGACCGCTTGCGGCGGTGGCGAGCCCGCCGCCCCCGAGCCCAGCAGCCAGTCTGCGGGCGAGACCGCCAAACTGGACTCCCTCGAACTCACCGAGAACGGCGACAAGACAGCGCCCGGCGTGAAGTTCACCCAGCCCCTTGAGGTCAAGGAACCCACCGTCAAGTTGGTCAAGGAGGGCGACGGTGATCGGGTCAAGGCTGGCCAGACTGCGTCGATCTCGATCGTTGCCTTCAATGGCAAGGACGGTTCCACCCTGGAGGATAGTTTCAAGGACGCTCCGCAGTCCCTGCCTTTGGACGACGAGCTAAAGACCAGCGATACCATGATTTACAACGCCTTTGTAGGCGCCAAGATCGGCTCTCACATTGCCCTGGCCATCCCCGGCCAGGCCGCAGCCGAGGGCGCCGAGGCGCAGCCGTCCCAGCTCGTCGTTGTAAAGGTACTGGCCGCTAAGGATGCGCCGAAGCCCATGAGCCAGGAAGAAACTGAAAAACTGGACAAGGAAGGGAAACTCCCCAAGGTCACTGTTGACGACAAGGGCGTCCCCTCTGTTGAGATCCCGAAGATCGATCCTCCGGCTGGCTTGTCCGTAAAGGTCCTATCTGAGGGCACCGGCGAAAAGATAGCCCCGACCGACAGCATTGAAGCCAATTACACCGGATGGCGTTGGGAGGATGGAAGCAAGTTTGACTCCAGCTACGATCGTGGCGAAGCCGTCACTTTCCCCCTCACCGGCGTCATCAAAGGTTGGGCCCTGGGCTTGGCCGATCAGAAGGTCGGCTCCAAAATCCTCTTGACCATCCCTGAAGACCTTGCCTATGGCACAAACGCCGCAGCCCAGGGCAAGCCCGCAGGAGCCCTGGTGTTCGTCATCGAGATCAAGGCCAAGAAGTAGAGATCCACCGCCAACAGGCGCCTGCTCACCCGCAACACTGCACCCCCAGCCACGCAAAGAGGAGTACCCATGTCATTTGGACAGCGCGATCTTGACCGCCAGAAGCCGGAAATTGACTTCCCGCAGGGCGACGTTCCCACCGAACTCGTCATCACCGAACTGATCAAGGGCGACGGCGCCGAGGCCAAAGCCGGCGACACCGTCTCCACCCACTACGTCGGAGTGGCCTGGTCCACCGGCGAAGAATTCGACGCCTCCTGGGGCCGCGGCGCACCGCTGGACTTCAAGGTGGGCGTCGGCCAGGTCATCCAAGGCTGGGACCAGGGCCTGCTGGGCATGAAGGTCGGCGGCCGACGCCGGCTGGAAATCCCCTCCGAGCTCGCCTACGGCTCCCGCGGGGCCGGCGGAGCGATCGGCCCGAACGAGGCCCTGATCTTCGTCGTCGACCTCGTCGGCGTCCGCTAGTCCCCACCCGCCCACCCACCCGCCCAGCAGCGGGACAGAACGACCAGGCGCGGTAACAATCGGAGAAGTTCTTCCGGCTGTTACCGCGCTTTCGTCATTTTCACGCCCGGACTTTAGTAGCCTTGCGGGGTGTCCGCCTCACGTACAGAACGCCTCCTGAACCTGCTCATCGCCCTGCTGAACACGAAGTACGGGCTGCGCCGCAGCGAGCTTCGCGACAAGGTCTACCACGACACCACCAGCTCCGACGTCGCCTTCGGCCGGATGTTCGAACGCGACAAGGGCGAGCTGCGCCACTTCGGCTTCGAGATTGAAACGGTGATGGACACGGGCTGGGGCTCGGACGATCCGGCCACCAGCCGGTACCGCATCGGCAAGGAATCCAACCGGCTTCCCGACGTCAGTCTCACCGCCGAGGAGTGCACGGTCCTCATCCTGGCGGCCCAGCTCTGGGAACATGCCGCCCTCGGTTCCGCAGCCGTGAACGCGATGCGAAAGCTGCAGGCGGCCGGCGGCCTGGTCGACGCCGAACTCCCCGCCGGGGTCCAGCCGCGCATCCGGCCCGCCGGGCAGGCCTTCGAGGACCTCGTCGCCGCCATGCACGCCCGGCACTCGGTCAGCTTCGGCTACCTCGCCGGGAGCACCGGCAAGGAGGAGGAACGCCTGGTGGAGCCGTGGGGCCTGGGCAGCCGCTTCGGCCAGTGGTATCTTGTGGGCCATGACCGGACCCGCGGCGACCGGCGTTTCTTCCGGCTCTCCCGCATCACCTCCGCCGTGACCGTATTGGAGAAGCAGGGCATCACCGCGCCCACCGCGTTCAACGTCCGCGCCGAGCTCGCGGGTCTGGCGGAACTGCCGGTCCGGACCGCCGTCGTCGACGTTGTGCAGGGGAAGCTGCTGGGACTGCGCAAACGCGCACTGGCGGCCCCCGGCACCGAACCGGGCACGGAGCCCGGGGCCGCACCGGGCACGGAGCCCGGGGCCGCACAGCCCGACGCCGGCCGGGACCGCCTCGGCGTGCCGTACCGCGATGCGGAGACCCTCGGCGAGGAACTGGCCTCCTACGGCCCGCACGTGACTGTGGCGGCCCCGCCGGAGCTCGTGACCGCTGTGCGGCGCCGGCTGGCCGCCGCCGCGGCCTTCGCCGCCACGCCCGCCCCGCCGGTCGCCTTCCCGGCTGGCGGTACCGGTAACGCCAAGCGCGGCCGTAAACGCACCTCCGAGGACCAGCTCAAGCGGATGCTCCAACTGGTCCCGTTCCTGGTCCACAACCAGGGACTGCACATCCGCGACGTCGCCGCGAAGTTCGGCATCACCCGCCAGGAACTCGAAGATGACCTGCGCATCCTGATCTGCTCCGGGCTGCCGGGGGGCTACCCGGATGACCTGCTTGACATCCGATGGGACGACGACCACGTCTACATCATCCAGGACCTCGAGCTGAACCGGCCGGTGCGTTTTGCGGTGGACGAGGCCTGCGCCCTGTTGACCGGGCTGGAGACCCTGAACGGCCTGCCGGAGCTGGCCGAGGGGAACGCGCTGGAGTCGGTGACGCTCAAACTCATGGCCGCGGCGGGGGAGGAAGGCCGGCAGGCCGCGCAGCTCTCCGGCCCCGCAGTGGCTCCCGGCAACTCGGCCACGCTGGAAACGGCCCGCGACGCCATCGCCAGCGGTGCCCAACTGCGCCTCCGTTACTTCTCGCCGCAACGGGATACCGTGTCCGAACGCGATGTGGACCCTCTTCGGCTCTACTCACTGGACAACACCTGGTACCTCGAGGCGTACTGCCATTCGGCACAAGGGCTGCGCAACTTCCGGCTGGACCGGATCGAGGAGCTGCAGCCCACCGGTCTGCCGGTCTCCGCGGACGCCAGGCCGGCGGACAGCTTCCCGGTGAAGCTTTTCACCCCGAACGACGACGACACTGTCGTCGTGGTCGAACTGACCCGCCGCGGCGCCGGGCTCGCCGACGATTACTACGCCGAACACACCGCTCCGCTCCCCGGCGGCGGGATGCTGGCCGAAATCCGTTTCGGCAGCACGGACTGGCTGCCGATGTTTGTGGCCCAGCACGGCGGAACCGCCCGGATCGTACAGCCGGAAGCCCTCGCGGAGGCTTCCCGGGCCTGGCTGGCGGCGGCCCTGGCCCAATACGACGACTGACCGGCACCCCGGATAGACTGTGCAGCATGCCTTGGTGGTCCTGGATCGTAATCTGGATAGCGCTCGTCGCGCTGTCACTGTTGTTCTTCGTCGTGCTCGGCGTCCGTTTGTTCCGGCAGTTCATGACGACGGTGAAGGAACTTGGCGCGGCGGGGGAACGGTTCTCCAGCTTCCCGTCCGCCGCCGCCAGTCCGCCGGGGTCCGCACTTGCCGGGCCGCCGGGGTCCGCCGCCGACAGCATACCCGGGCCGCTGCCGGAGCCCGGCGCGGCCGTTTTTGCTGAACCCGCCCGGCTGCGGCATGAATACCACGTGTCGAAGCTGGCCCGGCAGGACGACCGGCGGCTGCGGCGCATCCGGCGCAGGAAGGACCGGGGCCAGCCCCAGGCGTTGCGCGACATCGAATTCAGTTAGACATAGGATGTAATCAAACGAAAGGACCTCCTGACATGAGGCTTGAAGGCTGGCATTTGATCATCATCATCGTTCTGGCATTGGTGCTTTTCGCGGCGCCGAAGCTGCCCGGCATGGCTCGAAGCCTTGGCCAGTCAATGCGCATTTTCAAATCGGAAGTCCGCGAGATGAAGAAGGACGGCGCCACCGACGCCAAGGATGACTCCGACCCCGTCGAGGGCCGGGTGGTGAACCACCCGAAGTCCGCCGGCACGGAGTCCCGCACGGCCGACGGAACCGACGTTCCGCCTCCGAACCGCGCCTAAGACCACATGGCAGTATCCATGAGCCGCCGATCGAACCCCGAGGGGAGGATGGCGCTCCTTGACCACCTGAAAGAGCTGCGGAACCGCCTCTTCAAAGCGGCGATCGCCGTCATTGTGGGAACCGCGGCCGGCTTCTTCGTCTATCAGCCGATGCTCGCTGCACTGATCAAACCGATCCGTGACCTGAACGAGCGTGAAGGCCGGCAGGCGACGCTGAACTTCGACGGCGTCGCCAGTTCTTTCGACCTGATGATCCAGGTCTCAGTGTTCCTGGGCCTGATCGTAGCCAGCCCGGTCTGGCTCTACCAGCTCTGGGCATTCATCGTCCCCGGCCTGCACAAGAAGGAACGCCGGCTGGCGCTGTCCTTTGTCGCCGCGGCCGTGCCTCTCTTCATCGGCGGCGTACTTCTCGCCTGGCTCGTGCTTCCCAACGCGGTGCGGGTCCTGACCGACTTCACGCCCTCGGGCGGCTCCAACTTCATCAGCGCGCAGATCTACCTGTCGTTCGTGCTCAGGCTGCTGCTGGCCTTCGGCATTGCCTTCCTGCTGCCGGTGGTACTGGTCGGTCTCAACCTGGCCGGGATCATCAAGGGCAAGCAGCTCGTCAAGAGCTGGCGGATCACGGTCTTCCTCGTCTGCCTGTTCGCCGCCATGGCCGCCCCGGGTGCGGACGCCATGAGCATGTTTTACCTTGCCGGCCCCATGCTGATCCTTTTCTTCGCCGCCATCGGCCTGTGCCTGCTGAACGACCGGCGGCGGGAACGCCGAGCCGTTAAGCGTGCCGTGGAAACCGAAGCCACCGCGGACCAGCCAACCCCCAGCTCCGAGCTGGAGAACCTCTAGCCGTTCGCGCACTAGGCTGGAAGCATGTCTTCACTTCCCGGGCCGGAATCCCCGTCCGAACGCTATCGTGCCAGTGCCGAGCGGGCCGCCGAAGCCAGGACTTACCTGGGCGGATTCATCAGTACTCTTGCATTCGACCTCGATGACTTCCAGCGCGAGGCCTGCCTCTCACTGCAGGCCGGCCGCGGAGTCCTCGTGGCCGCCCCCACCGGGGCAGGCAAAACGATCGTCGGGGAGTTCGCCATCTACCTGGCCCTCCAGCGCGGGCTCAAGGCCTTCTACACCACCCCCATCAAGGCCCTGAGCAATCAGAAGTACGCCGAGCTGGCCGAAAAGTACGGCGCCGCCCAGGTGGGGCTGCTGACCGGTGACACCAGCATCAACGGCGACGCGCCCGTCGTCGTGATGACCACCGAAGTGCTCCGGAACATGCTCTACGCGGAGTCCGATACCCTGGACGACCTCGGCTTCGTCGTGATGGACGAGGTCCACTACCTCGCCGACCGCTTCCGCGGCGCCGTCTGGGAAGAGGTCATCATCCACCTGCCCAGCGAAGTCCAGGTCGCCTCGCTGAGCGCCACCGTGTCCAACGCCGAGGAATTCGGTGCATGGCTTGACACGGTGCGCGGACAGACCGATGTGATCGTCTCCGAACACCGCCCCGTCCCGCTCTGGCAGCACGTTATGGTGGGACGGAAAATCGTGGACCTTTTCGCCGGTGACACGAGTTTCGATGAGATTGCCCCCGCCGGAAACGCCGAACTCCCGGTGACCGCGGCCACCGCCGACCCCGGCGCCCGCCCGGGCTTCGAGGTCAACCCGGAACTGCTCTCCATGGCGCGGGCCGAGAGCCAGATGAGCTTCCGCGGGCGCTTCGGCCACGGCGGGCGCAGCCAGCGGCGCCAGCAGCACCAGCGTGAGGAACCGCAGGACGGACCGCGCAGCCCCGTCCGCAAGGCCAGCCGCCCCCAGGTCATCGCGAGCCTGGACCGGCAGGATCTCCTGCCTGCGATCACCTTCATCTTCTCGCGCGCCGGCTGCGACGCCGCCGTCGCCCAATGCGTCTCCGCCGGACTGTGGCTGACCACCGAGAAGGAACAACTTGACATCGCCCGGCGCGTCGATGAGGCCGCGCAGGACATCCCCTCCGACGATCTGGACGTCCTGGGCTTCTGGAGCTGGCGCGACGGCCTGCTCCGGGGCCTTGCCGCGCACCACGCCGGTATGCTCCCCACCTTCAAGGAAGTCGTGGAGAAGCTCTTCGTCGGCGGCCTCGTCAAGGCGGTGTTCGCAACCGAGACCCTGGCGCTCGGCGTCAACATGCCGGCCCGGTCCGTTGTGCTGGAGAAGCTGGACAAGTTCAACGGCGAGGCGCACGTGAACATCACAGCGGGGGAGTACACCCAGCTGACCGGCCGCGCCGGCCGCCGCGGGATCGACGTCGAGGGCCATGCCGTGGTCCTCTGGCAGCCCGGCACCGACCCGGCCTCGGTCGCTGGCCTTGCCTCCCGGCGGACCTACCCGCTGAACTCGAGCTTCCGTCCGACGTACAACATGTCTATCAACCTGCTGGCCCAGTTCGGCCGTTCCCGGGCGCGGGAGATCCTCGAGTCGTCCTTTGCGCAGTTCCAGGCGGACCGCTCCGTAGTGGGGCTGGCCAGGCAGGTGAAGGGCCGCGAAGAGTCCCTTTCCGGTTTCAGCCGGTCGATGACCTGCCATCTGGGTGACTTCACCGATTACTCCCGGCTGCGGCGGGCGCTCTCCGACGCCGAAAAGAGCGCCTCCAACACCACGTCCCGGGCCAAAAAGTCCCGCACCGAGGATTCCCTGAGCCGGCTGCTGCCCGGCGATGTGGTGGATGTGCCCACCGGCCGGGCGCCCGGCCTCGCCGTCGTGCTCAGCTCCGACCACCACTCCCGCGAGCCCCGGCCCGCCGTGATGACCCTGGACAACCAGCTGCGGCGGATCGGCAGCCAGGACGTCGAAGGCCCGCTCGCGCCGATAGCCCGGATCCGGATCCCGAAGTCCTTCAACGCCAAGGTGCCCAAATCCCGGCGGGACCTTGCATCCTCGGTCCGGAACGCCATCCGGGACAACCGGCCGCCCGCGCCGCCGAGCCGGGACGAGGACTTCGGCCGAGCCGCTGCACTGCCGGACCAGGAGAAGAAGATCGCCGAACTGCGCCGCCAGCTCCGGGCCCACCCCTGCCACGGGTGCAGCGAACGCGAAGACCACGCGCGCTGGTCCGAGCGTTGGTGGAAGCTCCGCCAGGAAACGGACGGACTGGTCCGCCAGATCCAGGGCCGCACCAACACCATCGCGAAGACCTTCGACCGGGTCTGCGGGGTGCTGGGCAACTACGGCTATCTGGAGACCTCCGACGCCGGTGTGCTCACCATCAGCCCGGACGGGCAGCGGCTGCGCCGCATCTACGGCGAGAAGGACCTGCTCATTTCGCAGTCCGTGCGGATGGGCGCTTTCACTGATCTCGACGCCGCCGAAATCGCGGCGCTGGCCAGCATCCTGGTGTTCCAGGCCAAGCGCGAGGACCGCGGACTCCGGCCCAAGATGCCCAGCGTCTCGCTGGAATCCGCGATCGATACCGTGGTGCGGGAATGGTCCATCCTGGAGGACGTCGAGGAAGCCGCCAAGCTGCCGCTGACCGGAGAGCCTGAACTGGGCCTGGTGTGGCCGATCTTCAAGTGGGCCAAGGGACGGCACCTCCAGGAGGTCCTCAGCGGGACGGACCTGGCTGCGGGAGACTTTGTCCGCTGGGTGAAACAGGTCATCGATCTGCTGGACCAGCTCGCCAAGATCCCGTCCCCGGACCCGCGCGTCTCGAGGCTCTGCGGGGACGCGATCAAGCTGGTCAAGCGCGGCGTCGTCGCGTATTCCTCAGTGGCCTGACATCCGCCGGGCACTGCCGGCCGCCGGGCACTAGCGGCACTGCCGGCCCGCCCGCCCGGAACCATCCGTCCGCTTCGAACACCGCCGGCGCTGCGCCGGCCCCAGCTACAAGGAGCCCCCGCACCATGACCGATTCCCCGGCCACCCCCGCACCGCGCCAGGTGACGCTCTACCGCAACGGTTCGGTCTACACCGCCGCCGATCCGTTTGCGACCGCGCTGCTGGTCGACGGCGACACCGTCGCCTGGGTCGGTTCCGAGCAGGCCGCCACGTCGATTGCCGATTCCGCCATGAACGTCGTCGACCTGCGCGGGGCACTCCTGGCACCCGGATTCGTCGATTCGCATGTGCACCTGACGGAGACCGGGATCGCGCTGGACTCACTGCAGCTCGGCGGTGTCCGCTCCGCCCGGGAACTCCTCGACGCCGTCGCAGGCTCCACAGCGCCCGGCACCGTGCTGGGCCATGGCTGGGACGAAACGCTGTGGCCGGACCCGGCACTGCCCAACCGCGAAGAACTGGAACGCGCCGCCGGCGACCGGTTGGTCTACCTCTCCCGCGTGGACGTCCACTCGGCGCTCGTATCCTCGTCACTGGCGGCGGCGGCCGGCCTCGAAGACCTCAACGGGTTCAGCGGGGACAGCCAGGTTAAGCGGGCCGCGCACACCGCCGCCCGGCTCGCGGCCCGGCGGTTGCCTGCTGCGGCGCTCCGCGGCTACCAGCAGCAGGCCCTGGCCGAAGCTGCCGCCAACGGCTATGTGGCGGTGGCCGAGATGGCCGCCCCGCACATCGGCAGCATCGAGGACCTTCAGCTCGCCGTGGCCTGGAACGCGGGGCCGGACGCGGTTCCGGAGATTCTGCCCTATTGGGGCCAGCTGGCCGGCTCCGCGGAACAGGCCCGATCCATCCTCGACGGTCTCGGCGTGTCCGTGCTGGGCCTCGCCGGGGACCTGAACATCGACGGCTCCATCGGTTCGCGGACAGCGGCCCTGCGGGCGGACTACAGCGATGCTCCGGGGGAGCGCGGCAGCCTGTACCTCTCCGTCCCGGAAGCGGCCGCGCACCTGGCGGCGTGCTCGCTGCTGGGGATCCAGGCCGGCTTCCACATCATCGGCGACGCCGGCCTTGACGCGGCGCTGGACGCACTGGACCAGGCGGCGGCCGACGTCGGCGAGCAGAAGGTCCGCGCCGCGGGCCACCGCTTCGAGCACGTCGAGCTGGCCGATGCGGACGCCATCAGCCGGCTGGCCAGGTACTCGGTGACCGTCAGCGCGCAGCCGTGCTTCGACTCCGCCTGGGGGGGCGGGGGCGGGCTGTACGAGCAGCGCCTCGGCTCGCGCCGCACGGGCATGAACCCCTTCGGCTCCTTCTACGCAGCCGGCGTGCCGATCTGCTTCGGCAGCGACAGCCCGGTGACGCCGCTCCGGCCGTGGTCCAGCGTGCGCGCCTGTCTGCAGCACAATAACCCCTCCGAGCAGATCTCCGCCCGCGCCGCGTATCTGGGCCACACGCGGGCCGGTTGGCGAGCCGCGCGCTACCGCAACCCGATGGCCGGCCAGCTGGTTCCCGGGGCACCGGCCAGCTTCGCCGTCTGGGAGGTCGAGGAACTGATGGTCCAGGTTGCCGACGGCCGCGTCCAGTCCTGGAGCACGGACCCCCGGTCCCGGACGCCCCTGCTGCCGGCCCTGGACAGGGGTGCCGACCCTGCCTGCCTGCTGACCGTCGGGGACGGCCGCGAACTGTTTTCCAACGGTACCTTCGGCGCCTGATGGCATAGAAAGTTGCGCCGCCCCGGCGGCGGTCCTGACCTGCGGCGACGGATGAAACGGCAGGTCACGGTCCGGTTGACAGATCATGGCGGGGCCGTAGCATTGAGGGGCACGGAGGGTTGCGTACAGCGCAGGCTCCGGAGGTCCCCCCGGCCATATCCAGGTTGCCGCAAGCGCGGCAGCCACCTAGGTTGTGGCCATGGGTATTCCCAGGGGGCGGGTCCACTTCGCAGCAGAAAACGGTCCCGGCGGCGCTTCTCGCGCCCTGCCGGAACTGGCCCGTGGCGGGTGGACCTGCCCACGGAACCGGATGCGGACTCGAAGGGTCCGGCGACTCCCTATAATGGGGAGTTGCGCCTGCTCTCGGCTGACGGGCTGGCGCTCTGACCGCTCCCTTCAAGGAAAGGCCTCGCTGTGCGTGTCCTCACGATCATCCCCACCTACAACGAGCTGGAATCGTTGCCCAAGACTCTAGGGCGCCTGCGCTCGGCCGTGCCTGGCTCCGACGTCCTGGTGGTCGACGATAACAGCCCCGACGGCACCGGGCAGCTCGCGGACCGCTGCGCCGCCGAGGACAGCCAGGTCCACGTCCTGCACCGTGAAGGCAAAGCCGGCCTCGGAGCCGCGTACATCGCCGGCTTCCGGTGGGGCCTCGACGCCGGGTACGACATCCTCGTCGAGATGGACGCCGACGGCTCGCACCAGCCGGAACAGCTCCCGCAGCTGATCGAAGCCGTGGAGCAGGGCGCCGACCTCGCCATGGGCTCGCGCTGGGTTCCCGGCGGCAGCGTGGTCAACTGGCCCCTGTACCGCCAGGCGATCTCGCGGGTGGGCAGCACCTACGCCCGGCTGATGCTCGGCCTCCAAATCAAGGACGTCACGGGAGGCTTCCGCGCGTTCCGCCGGAGCACCCTGGAGAAGCTGAACCTCGACGCCGTCGACTCGGTGGGCTACGGCTTCCAGGTGGACCTCGTCTGGCGAGTCGCCAAGCTCGGACTGACCATCGAGGAACGCCCCATCACCTTTGTGGAGCGCGAACTCGGCGACTCCAAGATGAGTGGAACTATCGTGGTCGAAGCCATGATCAACGTCACCAAGTGGGGTCTCGCCGCCCGCTGGAACACCCTCGCCGCCAAGCTCCCCGGCAAGCACGCCGGTGCGGCCGGCAAGTAAGGCCACAAAAAAATAAGCAACGCGGGGTCACTTACAGCCCATCCGGTGCATCAGGATGGGCTGTAGGTGACCCCGCGTTGCTTGATACGGCGGGTGCGCCGGCTGCTTAAGCCGAGCGGCGTTCGCCGCGGCGTTCCCGCAGGATCGTGAGACGGTCTTCGAGGATCTGCTCCAGTTCAGGGAGGGAGCGCCGCTCCAGGAGCATGTCCCAGTGCGTGCGGACGGCTTTCTCGTTGCTGTTCACGGGACGTTCGCCGTCAACCAGCAACGCTTCCCTGCCTGTCTTCGACACCCACAGCGGGGGGATCTCCGCTTCGGAGGAGAAGGTCACGAATACCTGCTCGCCGTCCGCGCAACGGTACTCAACGCGCTGGCGCGGAGCCGGCTCGACACCGGATTCGGTCTCCATGCTCTGTGCGCCAAGGCGCATACCCCGCAGGCTGCGATCGCTCATCTTTTCTCCACTCTATTCGGTTCGCAGGGTCATGCCCTGCGCTAGCCAGGGGCCGTGAGGCCTCGCCGGACTACTGTTTGCATCGCGCTGCATCGCTCGAAATAACCGGAGTGATACTGACGAATCATCACTGGATTAAACGCTTTGCGAGGCCTAATTGTTCCGGCCGGTTGAACCGGCCGGACAAATATTCAACTATACGGGACCAGTGCCCCCCGGGTAAAGCCTGTCAGGCCGTTTTTCCGGCGGCTGCCGGGCACAGACAAGGGGCGGCGCAGTAAGGGGCGGCGCCCGCCTGTGCGGGTGCCGCCCCTTTCCTGCGGGATGAGGTTCCTTGCGGGATCAGGCCTCCGGCTTGGCAAGGAAAGCAGCAGCGCCGGCTGCTGGCGCGGCTGCCGGCGCAGTTGCCGGGCTTACCGGGGTCTTTGGCTGTGCGGCGTCCGAGTCCGGACCGAATAGGCCATCCGCGGGCTGGCCGGGCTTGTGCCCGCCAATGGCGTTGCCGATTCCTTTGAGTGCCTCACCGACCTCGCTCGGGATGATCCAGAGTTTGTTGGACGTGCCCTCGGCGATCTTCGGCAGTACCTGAAGATACTGGTATGCGAGGAGCTTCTGGTCCGGATTGCCCTTGTGGATGGCGTCGAACACCTTCTGGATGGCCTGGGCCTCGCCGTCGGCCCGGAGGATCGCGGCCTTCGCGTCACCTTCGGCCTTCAGAATCGAAGACTGCCGCTGGCCCTCAGCGGTGAGGATGGCGGACTGCTTGGTGCCTTCCGCGGTCAGGATGGCGGCGCGCCGGTCACGCTCGGCACGCATCTGCTTCTCCATCGAGTCCTGGATGGAGTGCGGCGGATCAATCGCCTTGAGCTCCACCCGGGAGACACGGATGCCCCAGCGGCCGGTAGCCTCGTCCAGCACGCCGCGGAGCTGGCCGTTGATCTGGTCCCGGGAGGTGAGGGCTTCTTCGAGGTTCAGTCCGCCGACGACGTTGCGGAGTGTGGTAGTGGTGAGCTGTTCGACCGCCTGGATGTAGTTGGCAATCTCGTAGGTGGCCGCCCGGGCGTCGGTGACCTGGAAGTACACCACCGTGTCAATCGAAACCACCAGGTTGTCCTCGGTAATCACCGGCTGCGGCGGGAAGGAGACCACCTGTTCACGCAGGTCCAGCAAGGGCAGCAGCCGGTCCACGAACGGGATCAGGATTGTGAGGCCGGGGTTCAGCGTGCGCTGGTACTTGCCCAGCCGTTCGACGACGCCGGCCCGCGCCTGCGGGACAATCCGCACCGAGCGGACCAGCACGATAATTACGAACGCAACGAGCACCAGCAGCACAATTGCGACTGCGATATCCATACTTCACCTTTTCCCCAGATATGTGGTCAAACTACGGTTTGCGGCGAAGTCCCGCCGCGATCCCGGTGCCGGTCGCGGCCACGGGAAACTTTGCGCGTGCTATTGGACCGCCGTCTCCGGCTGCGGGGCAACGACGGCGGTGGCGCCGTCGATCGCACTGACCACGGCGCGCTGGCCGGGGGCAAGGAGGCCGGCTTCCGAGCGGGCACTCCAGATGTCGCCGCCGATTTTGACCAGGCCGCCGCTGGCGCTGACGGGTTCCATAACGAGGGCTGATTCACCGATCAGCCGTTCGATGTTGCTGCGTTGTTCCGCCGGTCCTTTGTGGAGGTGTTTCAACGCGACGGGCCTGACGAAACCGATCATGAGCAGGGCCACTACGCAGAAAGCGACAATCTGGAGCCAGAAGTCCGCGCCGGCAAAGTCGGCAACCAGCCCGGCCAGGGCGCCGCCGCCGAGCATAATGAAGAAGAGGTCGAGGGTGAGCATCTCCACCACCGCAAAGGTGAGGAAGACAGCGAGCCAGAGCGCCCACAAATTTTCGGCCAGCCATTCAAACATTTGTTCCCCCTTCGCTCCCGGGAGCTGCGGTGCAGACCCTCAGTTGCTGTGAGTCCATCCTAAGCCGAAGGGCAAGGCATGCCGAGGGCAGCGGAAATTTGGCGGCCACTGTGGCCAAGTCGTTACCTCGCGGCGCGACGCAGATTCAGGGACGCGGCTCGAAAACGCTAAGCCGGAAGCGGGCCGACACGTGGGTCAGCGGCGGCAGGCCCGCCGTCAGGGAAGCCAGGGATCCGCGGTCCAGGTGGTGCCCGGCCGGCCCCATCAGAGCCAGCCTGGCGACGTCGTCCGGACCCAGCGAAAGCTGCAGATCCAGGTCATTGGTGGTCAGCGCGGTGAAAGAGCCCTCGAGTGCGGCGGTGAGCCGCTCATCCTTGGCGGGTTCGATCCCGAGCATGCCGGTCTGTCCGGCGACCTCCGCAAGGTGGCCGGGCCGGGGCGTGACAACAACGAGGCGTCCGCCGGGGCGGAGCACACGGGCGAACTCCGCCGCGTTGCGGGGTGCGAAGACCACGATGGCCACGTCCACTGCGTCGTCGGCCACCGGCAGCGGCTGCCAGACGTCGGCGGCCAGGTTCACCGCCTCCGGGTTCAACCTGGCCGCCCTGCGGAGCGCGAATTTCGAAATGTCCAGCCCGACGGCCGTGGCCGGCCTACCGTCCGCCGCCATCCGGTCCAGCACCGCCCGGAGGTAGTGGCCGGTGCCGGTCCCGGCGTCGAGCACCAGCGAACGGGGCCCGGCCAGGGCCGGCGCCGCGAGTGCCGCCACGGCTTCGGCGAGGGGACGGTAGTGGCCGGCGGAGAGGAAATCGAAGCGTGCCGCCACCATGTCCGCCGCGTCCGCTTCGAAGACCGTCCCCTTGCCGACCAGGAAGTTGAAGTATCCCTGCCTGGCGGCATCGAAGCTGTGGCCGGCCCGGCAGAGGAGCCTGCGGCCGCCGTCGTCGCTGAGCCTGAGGCTCCCGCGGCAGACCGGGCACAGCAGGGCGGCAGCGGAAGCGGGGAGCATACTGTCCATCCTAGGGCGGCCGCGGGGCCGGCTCCGGGGTCGGCTCCCGGGGCCGGCCGAGGGAAGGGACCAGCGGCCGCCGGGGGCAGGCCGTGGACGTGAGCTGTTTCACTGCTTGCGAATCAGGGGATAGGCTCGCAAGGGTGAAATCTGAACTTCTGCCGTTGCTGAATTCCGTTTCCTCTCCCGCCGTGCAACCGGACGGGTCCCGGGCCGTGGTGTCCGTGACCCGCCCCGATTTCGACGCCGACGCCTACGTGGGCCAGCTATGGAATGTCCCGTTGGCCCCGGGCAGTGGACCGCGCCGCCTGACGCGGGGATTCCGGGACACAGCGCCCGACTTCTCGCCCGACGGGCTGGTGCTGGCCTTCCTGCGCGCCGCCGCGGGCGGCAAACCCCAGCTGTATGTCGTCGAGTCAGCCGGCGGCGAGCCGCAGCAGGTGACCCATGCCCGGCTGGGGGTTTCAGCGTTCGCGTGGTCACCCGGCTCGCACAGCATTGTGTTCAGCGCCCGGACCCCGGAGCAGGGCCGGTACGGCACTATCGACGGCGTCTCCGCCGGCGCCGAGAATGCCCGGATGATCACGGACTACCAATACCGGATGAACGGCGTCGGCTACACCGCGGACAAGCCGCTGCAGCTCTTTCTGGTGGAAATCCCGGACCTCGACGCGGAACCGAAGGTCGCGCCCACAGGCCGGGCGCTCACGGCACGCAGCGCACCGGCCGCCGGCGAAGCAGCGCCCGGCGAAGCGGCCGACGGCGACAGCGGGAATCTGCTGCCGGCCGCGGCACAGCTGACAACCGCCGCAACGGACCACAACAGCGCCAGCTTCAGCGCGGACGGGCAGAGCATCTACTTCACCGCCGCGCTGCACGAGGGCAGCGACTCCGATCTGGCCAGCGGCGTCTACCGCATCCCGGTTGGGCAGGATGCCGGGGGAGGGGAACCACAGGCGGTCTCCCCGGCCAACACCGGCCGGCAGACCGTCACCGCGGCGCGCGAGTCCCGGGACGGGAAGTGGCTGTTCTTCCTCGCCCAGGACCTCGGCGAGTCCGGCCAGAACTTCGTGGCCCGAAACACCGGGCTGTATGTGATGCCGGCCGCGGGCGGGGAAGCTATGGTGCTGAGCGACATCGAAACCATGGACCTGAGCGCAACCGGCCGCATTGAGCTGCACGGTCCGGACGGCGCCCTGCTGATGAACACCGCGCAAGGGACCGTCGAGCTGCACCAGTTCGGCGCCACCGGGACCCATGCCCTCCTGGTGCACGGAGACCGCGTGATCACCGGTGCAGCCGCCGGCGGCGCGTCGCTGGTGCTCAGTTTCAGTGACTCTGCCACCGCCGGGGACGTGGCGGTGCTCGACGGCGGCGGGTTGCGCCTGCTGACCGATTTCTCCGCAGCGCTGCGCTCCGAGGCCGGGATCATCGAACCACAGGAGCTGACTTTCCCCTCCGCAGATGGGTATCCCGTCCATGGCTGGCTCGTGATGCCGGCCGGCCAGGGACCGCATCCGGTGCTCCTGAACATCCATGGCGGACCCTTCGCTCAATTCACCGGGGCACTCCTGGACGAGGCGCAGGTCTATGCCGGGGCGGGCTACGCCGTGCTGATGTGCAATCCGCGCGGATCGGCCGGCTACGGCCAGGCGCACGGGCGGGCCATCAAGGAGCAGATGGGTACGCTGGATATGCAGGACGCATTGTCCTTCCTGGATGGCGCCCTCGGGAAGTTCGGAGAGCTCGACGCCGGCGCCCTGGGCATCATGGGCGGCTCCTACGGCGGCTACCTCACCGCCTGGACCATCAGCCACGACCACCGTTTCCGGGCGGCCATTGTGGAGCGCGGTTTCCTGGACCCCGTCAGCTTCACCGGCTCCTCCGACATCGGCTGGTTCTTCGGCGGTGAATACACCGGCCGCACCGCGGAGCAGATGACAGCCCAGAGCCCGATGGCGCGGGTGGATCAGGTCCGCACTCCGGCCCTGGTCATCCACAGCGAGGAGGACCTAAGGTGCCCGGTGGAACAGGGCCAGCGCTACTTCACCGCCCTTAAGCAGCTCGGCGTCGAGGCCGCGTTCCTCGTCTTCCCGGGCGAAAACCATGAGCTCTCACGGTCCGGAACCCCGCACCACCGGAGGGAGCGATTCGACCACATCCTGCAATGGTGGGCCCGCCATCTCCCGACCGCGGCGAATCCGGCGCCTGGCCCGCAGGCTTGAGGCGCGGGCCGCTGCGCTGCTACGCGCCCGGAACGGCGGGCAGGAATCCGAGACCCTCCCGGGCATGATCGATATCCGGCTGGTCCCAGCGGGCGGAGTACTCGGCGTTGCTGCTGATGGAGCGCAGCTCGGCCCGGTCCAGGTAGAGGATCCCGTGCAGGTGATCCGTCTCGTGCTGGACGATCCGCGCCTGCCAGCCGCTAAAGTCGCGCTGCGTCCGGGTTCCGTCGGCGCCGGTGTAGTCGAGCCGGACGGATTCGGGCCGGGACACTGCCGCCTGCAGGCCGTTCAGGGACAGACATCCTTCGTAGAACGCCGCGGACGAGACGCCCAGGGGCTGATAGCCGGGGTTCAGCATCGCGAAGAAGTCGAGCGGTTTCCTGCCCCGGGTGGCCGCGACGTCGGCGTCGAGCTCAACCTGGTCCTCCATGACAGCGAGCTGCAGCGGAATGCCGAGCTGCGGGGCGGCCAGGCCGACGCCCGGCGCCTTGTGCATCACCATGCGCATCAGATCGATCAGCTGGCCCAGTTCCGCGTCGCTTAACTGGCCGTCGAACGGCACGGCCACTTGCCGGAGGACCGGATGTCCGGCCTGGACAATCGGCGGGAGCACGCCGGCCTGGAGAATCTGCTGGACGGTTTCGTGGATGCGGGCGGCGCTGAAGTCCGTGGGCTTGGCCTCTGTTGACATGGCATCAGACTACTGGCGTCCGCAGGCCGTGCTGACAAACTCGTAAATGCGTCCCCGCAGCAGTGCGCCCGCGTCGATCTTCAGGACGCCGTCCCGCCCGCCGGCATGGACCCGGAGCGGCAACAGCGTCCCCACTTTGTCCTCAGCCACCGAATGCGGATCGCAGCGCGCGGGCCGGATCCCCAGCCGGAGTTCCTGGCTCTTCCCGCCCGGGACCACCGAAACGGAGCGCGGCCACGGGGCGGCGGGGTCTTCTTCGAGCAGGGTGGTGCCGTCAATCCGGTCGATCGTCAGCGTGCCGGCAGCCCCCGGGTTCACGGCGCCCGGGGTGCTCCGGGGGGCGATGGCAAGACGTACGACGGCGCTGCGGGCATCGGCGGATACCTCCAGTTCCGGTTCCAGCCGGATGGCGGCGACGGCGGCCGCCGCCTGTGCGAGGCACATTTCCGCGTTGTTCCGGGCCAGCACACCGTACGGATCGGCGGCGGGCAGGGTCGTGGCGGGTCCTGTTCCCGGCGCCGCCGCCATGCGGAGGGTCACCGTTGCGCCGCCCGGCGACTGGTCTGTCCGGGGTCCGCACGCCGGTGCGGGGAGCTGCGCCGCGAGGATCTTGGCCTGGCCGGGCGGGAGGTCGATTCCGCCGGCCGGAGGCTGCCACGCGATGCTTGCGGCGAAGAGTGCGCTGCCCAGCTCCGCTCCCAGGACTGTCAGTGCCCCGGGTGTGTTGTTGGTGAGCTGGATAGCGACGATTTGCTTGCCGTAGTTGTCACGGAGCTGGTTGATCTCCGCGCTGACGGCGGCTACGGCGGCCGTCGCTGGTGCACCTGCGCTGCCGGTTCCGGAACTTTCACCGGTGCCTGCGCTGCAGGCGGCGGCCACAGCAAGGAGGCCCAGGGCGGTGGCAGTGCTGAGTGCCGTGGCCCTGACCGATGTGGCGTTTCCTGCCGTGGCCCTGGCCGCTGTGCGACGGCGACGCGGGCGTCCTGCTATCCGCCGTCGGACGTTCTGGATGCAGCTGCGCATGCGGCCAGTGTATTCCTGCTGCAGCCCGCCGACTCGTTTCCAAGGGACATCGGCTAGTCTCAGTCCATGACGCCACAGACACCCCTGGACTGCGTGCTGGGTCTGCTGCGGGCCATCGAAGCGGGCGGCGGGGCGGAGAAAATCGGGGCCTTCCTCGCCGCTGACTTTATCCTGACCGAGGCTCCCCACCTGCTGGCCCCGCAAGGGTCAACCCGCAACCGCGCGGAGGCCCTGGCGGGAGCGGACGCGGGCGGGCAGGTCGTTTCCGGGCAGCGCTTCGACGTGCGGCGGACAAGCTGTGACGGCGGCCGCGTGGTGGTGGAGGCGGAGTGGTCTGCAACGCTGTTGATGGATCTTCCGCACTGGGATGCGGGCGAGGAAATCCGGGCCAGGACCGCGTCGGTCTTTGAGGTGCGGGACGGCAGGATAATCAGCCAGGACAGCTACGACTGCTACTACACAACGGCTTGAGGCACTGACCGGGCCGATCACTGCATCGTGAACCGGCGGGCCGCGAAGGCGTTGACGGCAGGAAGTGCGGCGGCCGCCGCAATGGCGCGGTTCCGTACCCGCAGCGGTCCTCCCGCCAGGGGCCGGCCCAGCGCCATATTTAGCTCGGACTGCCCTGCCGCCCTGGCGGCCGCGCGTTGCCGGCTCCGCTCGAAGGCCCGCAACCCGGCGCCCACGGCGGCACCCTGCAGCCAGTCGCACACGAGCGGCGCCAGGGCGACGGCGTCGAGCCAGCCCAAATTCATGCCCTGGCCGCCGATGGGGCTGACCTCGTGCGCGGCGTCCCCGATCAGCACGGTGCGGCCGGTGACCATGTGCCGGACCAACCGCGAACGGGCACCGAAGCCGCTGAGCATGCTGTTGCTGCCCGGCTCGACGTAGATTCCCGTCCGTTCCCGGACGCGCTCCGTCAGCCACCGCGCGTCCATGCCGGATGCGGCGCCCGCGTGGCCGCCGTCGGCAGGGCCGCCGCCCGCGTGGCCGCCGTCGGCAGGGCCGCCGCCCGCGTGGCCGACGTCGGCAGGGCCGCCGGGAGGGCTACCGTCCAGCCGGACCACCCAGCGGCGCAGCTTCCCGGGCAGGGGAAACGACTCCACGATGCCGCCGGGTTCCAGGAACAGGGCCGCGTCAGGACCGAAGCTGGTGCTGTCGGCGAAGTCGCCCATCAGGTAGCGGTCCGGATAGTCTTTGGCCCGCACGGCCGAACCCTGCTGCGTCCGCACCGCTGAGCGGACCCCGTCGGCGGCGATCACCAGTGCCGCCGAATACCGGACCGGACCGGCGGATGAACTGCCTTCCACCGTGACCCGTCCGCCGTCCTCACGCATACCGGTGAACCGGACGCCGCGGTGCACGGCCCCGGAATCGAGCTCCCGGACTCTTTGTTCGAGGACCGCCTCGGTGCGCGTCTGGGGGAGGGAAAGGACGAACGGAAAGCTGTCCGACACGCCGGCGAACGTCATTTCGGCGAGCAGGTCCCCACCGCCGACGGCGACACCGCGTCGGATCGGGACGCCCTGGCCGATCAGTTCCCGGGCAACGCCGATCCGCTCCAATGCTTTCAGCGCCGGCGGATGGATGCCGATGGCCCGGGAGTGCCGCTCACCCCCGGTGCGCTGTTCGAGCACCCGGACGCTCACTCCGCTCTGCAGCAGCAGGGCCGCCATGAACAGTCCCACCGGCCCGCCGCCGATGATCAGTACCTCAGCCACCGGGAGCGCCTGTGTCGGGACTCTTGTCGAGGATCAGCAGGTTCCGGTAGGGGGAGGTGCGGGCGACCATCCAGCCCGGGGGAGCGGAGGTCCGCAGCTCGGCCGCGGTGTAGCTGCGCCGGATCGAGGTGAGCCCATCCTGCCTGATGTAGGACCCGGTGAACGGCCATGATGCTGCGAAGAACAGCGCATAGGCAACCGGACTGCGCCTGAGGTCGTTGTGGATGACGCGGCCGTGGCAGAGCGCCGCCGACTCGGCGAGGAATGCCGGCAGCCCGTCGGCGGCGAGGTGGTGCAGCACATGGTTTGACACGACAAGGTCATAGCTGCGGCCTTCGCGGGCAAGCTGGGACGACGTCGCCTGCCGGAAGTCCACGCCTGCGGCGGAGTTCCGTTTCGCGGCGAAGCGGCTGGCGCGCGGGTCCGGGTCGATGGCAGTGATCTGGAGCCGGAGTCCATCCCGTGCGGCCCAGCGGGACAGCATGACCGGCACATCCCCGCCGCCGCAGCCGATGTCCAGCAGCGTGGTCGCGGAGCGGTCGCGGAGCCGCGGCCGCAGCTGGCTCAGATAGATGCCCCGCCAGCCGGACACCACCCGGTTGACCAGCGCGAACTGCGCATAGGTGCGCTCCAGCCGCACCGGGTCGCAGCCGGGCCGGTCCATTTCCTCCACGGCGAATGCCGCACGTTCCCGCAGGAGTTCCATAGTATCCAGGCCAGCGTCCTAAGCCAGCGCGGATTCCGGCTGGGCAGCAGCCTCCGCCGCAGGAACGGAACCGGCGTCCCGTTGCCCGTCGTCCAGTTGCCCGGCGTCGAGTTGCCCGTCGTCGGCGCGGCGCGGACTCCTGATCTTGGTAAACAGGGCCGTTTCCACGGTCAGTCCTGGCCCGAAGGCCATGGAACAGATCCGCTCATCCCCGTCGTCGCCATCCGCGGGCGGCAGATCCAGGATATGCCGGAGCACGAACAGGACGGTGGCGCTGCTCATGTTCCCGAAGTTGCGGAGAGTTTCCCGGGCCGGGACCAATTGCTCGTCGCTCAGCTCCAGCCTGGACTGGACCTTGTCGAGGATGCTGCGGCCGCCGGGATGGATGGCCCAGTGCCGGATGTCGCGGTAGGGGAGTCCGAGGAGGGAGACTTCCCGGGCGAGCAGGGGTTCCAGGGCGCCGATAATGTGGTCATCGATGATGTGCGGGACGTAGTTTCCGAGGACCATCTCGAAACCTTCGTCGCCGATATTCCACGCCATGGATTCCTCACCCACAGGGGTGAGGACCGTCTCGAAGTGGTCCAGCTGCATGAGCGCCGGTTCGTTCGGGACGTTCCTAGCCGTGATCACGGCCGCAGCGGCGCCGTCGGCGAACAAGGCCGATCCCATGATGGTGTCCGGATCGTTCGAGGTCCTGACGTGGAGGGAGCAAAGCTCAGCGCAGACAACAAGGACGACGGCGTTCGGGTCCGCCTCGCAGAAGGACTTGGCGGCGCGCAAGGCAGGGAACGCGGCGTAGCAGCCCATAAACCCCAGGTGGTAGCGCTGGACGGCGGGGTTCAGGCCTAGGGCCCGGACAATTTTGTAGTCAGGACCGGGGTTGAAGAATCCGGTGCAGGAGACCGTCACGAGGTGAGTTATGTCAAGTAAGTCGATGCCGGGGCAGGCGCCCAGTGCCTTCCGTGCGGCTTCGATGAAGAGTTTTGTTGCCTCGGTGGCGAAAATTTCGTTGCGGACCTTCGTGCTGGGGCTGAGCAGCAGGCCGGTGCCGGAATTGAAAAACCGCGGATTCTCCGCCCGGCTGTCCCTGGTCAGCTCCTCGACGGCCGTGTACCGGGTGTCGATGGCAGCCGAGTCAAAGCAGGTGGCCACGAGGCGCGTTCCCAGCCTCGTCAGGCCCGGCTGGGCAGCAAACACATCACGGGCTTCGCTTTGGATCAGGACAGTTGGCGGGACAGCAGTTTCCAGGGACCTCAGGTAGACCTTCATGGTTCATTCTCAGTGAGGCTGCCGGATAAGACAATGGACCGGCCTGCACAATAGCTGCGTCACGGCGGTGAACTGTGCTGGCGACCCCGGCTTTCGCAGCCCTCCCCGCACGCCTTCCCGAAGCGCCGATAATCAACATTATGTCAAGTAGCAACTCAGGCACAAGGCCCACCTTGGTTTCATTGAACTTCCAACGGCCGTAGAGGCACTCACCCTGATCTTTGCCCGTGGACTCCGCGGCCACGGCGTCGCCGAAGGATATCGCCCAGGCCGTGCTCGGTTTAATTGCCTCCCATTGGGCCAACGGCCAGGTCATCTACGTTAACTACGGAATAGGGTGAGCTTCACGGCCGTGCTCCGTGACGCCGTCGGCAGCGGCTAAACCTCAACCGTTCCGCCGGCGCAGAACTTTCCCCTCGTGCGGACAGAGCGCCCGGAACAACGGTTCTCGCGCGTCGAAAGCGTAGCGCGGCAAGCGCCCGTTATCACTTCTGTCAGTTCAACCAGACCGACGCAGGTCCCCCCGACGCCGGCAGCACCGGAGGAATGCCCCCGCCCCACGCGCCCGCCCCCCGCGCCCGCCCGCCCGCGCGACGACGGATTGCAGACCGCTGACCAGGACAGTGAAGGCGATGCCGCACCGCCCAGGCAGCCGTCTATCAGCGCCTCGTCCCCGCTCTCGACGATGATTGTCTCGGTCACGGCGTTCCGTGCCGGCTCTGAAGAGGCCCCGTCCGACGTCGTCAGCGTTCTCTCCAGCGTTCCCGACAGCGGAAGCGTTGCAGATCCGGTCCGCTTCCGGCTTAGCGCCCTTCGTAGGCGTTCTGCAGCGCTGCGATGTCCAGCTTCCGCATCCCCAGCATCGCCTGCATGGCACGCTGGGAGCCCGCCGGATCGGGGCCGCCAATCAGCTGGCCCAGCACGGCCGGAACGACCTGCCAGGACACGCCGTACCTGTCCTTCAGCCAGCCGCATTGGCTTTCTGATCCGCCGTCGCTCAGTGCCGACCAGTAACGGTCCACTTCTTCCTGCGAGGAGCAGTCGATCACGAAGGAGACCGACTCGTTGAATGTGAACGCCGGTCCCCCGTTCAACGCCGTAAAAGTTCTGCCGTCAATTTCGAAGCGGACGGTGATGGCCTGGCCGTCTGGTCCGGGACCACCCTCGCCATAGCGGGCGACGTCGAGCACCCTGGCATCGTCGAAGACAGACACATAGAACCCGGCAGCATCCTCCGCCTGATGATCGAACCACAGGCAGGTGGTGATCTTTTCGCTCACGGCAAACCGTCTTCCGTTCGGCCGGTGCCGCGGGGTGATGGACGGCGGCGATCCGGGGATTTGAGCCCGAGCATAGTCGCGCGGGTCCAACGGCACAACGGCATGGAGCACTGTCCGGGGAATGGGTGCCGTGGCGGGGACCGACCGCGTTGCCGCCGTCGTTCTGACGGGCTTCACCGCACAAGACGGCGACGACGACCGCCTGACCCGCCGCGACCAACCGGCGCGGCTAGGCTAGGACCTATGCCTTCGTCTTCACCGCCACTCCCCCGCCCTTCCGCAAATCGCTCCGCAGCCGTATCCGGATCCGGAATGGGCTCCGGCCCGGTAGCCGGACGGCGTGCAGTTGTTCTGGCGGCGATAGCCGACGCTGCGCTTATCCTTACTTTTGCCGCGATCGGCCGGGACGCGCACCAGCGCGGCGAGATCATCGCGGGAGTCCTCACCTCCGCCTGGCCGTTCCTCACCGGGGCTGCCGTTTCCTGGCTTGCCCTGCGCGTCTGGCGCGCTCCCCTCGCCCCCTGGCCGGCCGGCGTCGGCGTCTGGCTCGGGACGGTGACCATCGGCATGCTGCTGCGCGCTGCCACCGGGCAGACCGTGGTACTGCCGTTCGTGATCGTCGCGCTGCTCGCCGTGGGTCTTTTCCTGGTCGGCTACCGCCTGCTCGCCGCCGGTTTTCGGCGGTTCAGGGCCCGCCAACCCAAGGGCTGATGCACTAGGCTTGCAGGGAAAGGGCCGGGCCGCCAGCAGCTATCAACCGGCGGCAATCAGCCAAGTGCAATCAGCCTGGGCGGTCAGCCGGCCGGCAACGGCGCAACAGATCCGGAAAGGTTCATACGTGGTCACCGCATTTGTCCTGATCAAGACAGACGCCTCCCGCATCCCCGAGACGGCGGAAGAAATCTCCGCGATCCACGGTATCAGCGAGGTCTATTCCGTCACCGGCGAATGGGATCTGATCGCCATTGCCAGGGTCGCCAAGCACGAGGACCTCGCGGACGTCATCGCCGACAAGCTCTCCAAGGTCCCCGCCGTGGTGCACACGACCACCCACATCGCGTTCCGCGCCTACTCGCAGCACGACCTCGACGCAGCCTTCGCCCTGGGCTTCGAACAGTAAACACACCTCGCACGGGGCACAAATGAGCGCCGGACCACCGCGTGCGGCAGCTCAGTTGCGTGACAGCGCGACCCACCGGTCCAGCACGGCCGCCGCCGCACCCGATCCGACGGAGTCCTCGGCGCGCTTCATAGCGGCGGCCATCCGCTCCGCCAGCGGGCCCGTCGCGTCCAGGTCGAAAGCCACGAGACCGGCAGCAGCATTGAGCAGTGCGGCATCGCGGGCAGGTCCATGCCCGCCGGCGAGTACCGACCGCACGACGGCGGCATTGGCCGCGGCATCTCCGCCGCGCAACTCCTCCAGCGTCGCCTGACGGATCCCCAGCACGCGTGGATCAAACACACTTTCCGTAACCGCACCGCTCCGCATTTCCCAGACGTGGGACGGGCCGGTGGTGGTCAGCTCATCGAGGCCGTCATTGCCGCGGAACACCAGTCCCCGGCTGCCGCGCTTGGCCAGCACCCCCGCCACCAGCGGGGCCATCCGCTCGTTGGCGACACCCACCGCGGAGGCCTGGACATTCGCCGGGTTGACCATGGGGCCGAGAAAGTTGAAGGCAGTGGGCACCCCCAGCTCCCGGCGGGCGACGGCGGCGTGACGCATGGAGGGGTGGAACACCTGGGCGAAGCAGAAGGTGATGCCAGCTTCTTCGGCGTTGAGGGCTACCCGCGGAATCGGCAGGTCCAGCCGGACGCCGAGGGCTTCGAGTACGTCGGCGGAGCCGGCCGTGGACGACGACGCACGGTTGCCGTGCTTGACCACTTTCGCGCCCGCGCCTGCACAAATAAGGGCTGCCATCGTGGAGATATTGACGGTGTTCTGCTGGTCTCCGCCGGTGCCCACGATGTCAAGCTTCTCGCCGGCGATAGCTATGGGATTGGCGTTTGTGATCATCGCCTCGACCAGACCGGCCAGTTCATCCACCGTCTCCCCCTTGGAGCGCAGCGCCACCAGAAAGCCGGCAACCTGCGCGGGGGTGGCCTCCCCGGACATGATCGAGTTCATCGCCCACTCCGTATTGCCCGCCGTGAGGTCCGTCCCGCCGATGAGTGCGTTGATGAGCCGCGGCCAGTTGCCGGCCGCCTGTGGGGATGCCTGAGAAGTCACCTCCTGATGCTACCGAGGTGCCCCTGGCTATGACCAATATGAACGGGCCCGGGAACTTTTCCGCGCGAATTCGCGTCTTTGTAGAAAAAGTCCTCCGAAAACGCGGTTTGCGTTGGGCAGAAGGAACTTTTACGGACATAATGTCTATGTGACATCTGCGACCCAAGCCCCCAGTACCCCGGCGCACCCGACGCTGAACCGCCCGAACATGGTTTCTGTTGGAACCGTCGTCTGGCTCTCCAGTGAGTTGATGTTCTTCGCCGGTCTCTTCGCCATGTACTTCACACTCCGTTCCACGTCGGGACAGATGTGGGCCGAAGAGACGGCAAAGCTCAACTTCCCTTTTGCGCTCGTCAACACGATCATCCTCGTGGCAAGTTCGTTTACCTGCCAGATGGGTGTCTTTGCCGCTGAGCGGCTCCAGCCGCGTCGAAGCGGCGGCTCCCTCAGCTTCACCCGCTGGGGCATGAACGAATGGTTCACCCTGACATTCATCATGGGAGCAATCTTCGTGGCCGGCCAGGCGACCGAGTACGCACTGCTCGTTTCCGAGCACGTCTCGCTCTCCTCCAATGCCTATGGTTCAGCTTTCTACATCACCACCGGCTTCCACGGCCTGCACGTTATCGGCGGCCTGGTTGCCTTCCTCCTCATCATCGGCCGCTCCTTCGCCGCGAAGAAGTTCGGCCACTTCGAAGCGACCTCCGCCATCGTCACCTCGTACTACTGGCACTTCGTCGACGTTGTGTGGATCGGCCTCTTCCTGGTCATCTACGTCCTCAAGTAGCCAGGAACTGGTTCTCTTTCTACAAGAGGTAGAATTTATAGAAGCGGCTCCCCGAGCCACCGCAGGATCGAAAAAAGGAACCACCACGTGAAGGCACTCTCGCAGAAGCGACGTCACCCACTGGCAGCAATTGCACTGCTGCTGATGGGCCTCCTGGTCACTGGTGGGCTGTACGCCGTCGCCACCACCGTCAACCAGGCCAAAGCCGCCACTACCAGCTTCACCGCAAATGATGCGGAAGAAGGCGGCAAACTCTTCGCCGCCAACTGCGCCACCTGCCACGGGACAGGTGCCAGCGGGTCGCAGGCGGGACCGTCGCTCGTCGGCGTCGGCGCCGCAGCGGTTGACTTTCAGGTCGGCACCGGCCGTATGCCCATGCAGATGAACGGCCCGCAGGCCCAAAAGAAGCCCGTCCAGTTCAATGACGAGCAGACCCATCAGCTGTCCGCATATGTGGCCTCGCTCGGCCCTGGCCCGTCCATCCCCGAGGAAGGTCTCCTCGACGGAAAGGGCGACGCCGCCGCAGGAGGTGAGCTGTTCCGCGTCAATTGCGCCATGTGCCATAACGCTGCCGCCGCCGGCGGCGCGCTGACCAGGGGCAAATTCGCCCCGGCCCTCGCGGACGTCTCCGGCAAGCACATCTACGAAGCCATGGTTACCGGCCCGCAGAACATGCCGGTCTTTTCCGACGCGAACGTTACCCCCGAAGGCAAGCGCGACATCATCACCTTCCTGAAGCAGATTGAAGCCAGCGGGTCCCCCGGCGGCGCCGATCTCGGAGCTTTGGGACCGGTATCCGAAGGTCTGTTTG
This sequence comes from Arthrobacter sp. CG_A4, assembly GCF_035985125.1. Lineage (NCBI taxonomy): Bacteria > Bacillati > Actinomycetota > Actinomycetes > Micrococcales > Micrococcaceae > Arthrobacter > Arthrobacter sp. CG_A4. The sequence goes on from NZ_JAXCID010000025.1 coordinate 48,781, forward strand.
TCTGGATTGCAGGCCTCGGCGTGATTGTCGCCTTCACTATCTGGCTTACGTCCCGGGCATCCTGACCGGATCAGCAACACCCGTATGAATTTTTCTGCTGACACGTCAGCAGTTTGAACTGAAAGCTAACCCGGCAACCGCCGGGACGAGAGAGGGATGAGGCGAATTATGGGCAACCATAGTGACGGCAGTCCGAACCACTCGGGCACCGTAGCTACGGCTGGTCAGAATGAGGTGGCGAAGTTCCAGGATCCTGGAATTCCCCCGCACCGTTTGCGCCTGGCTGACACGGACCCGAGGGCCGCAAAGCGAGCAGAGCGGCAGGTAGCCCTACTTTTCGGGGCATCGGTCGTTGGCACCCTGATATTTCTGGTGGCCTACTTTGCAATCGATCTGGGGGATGACTCCACGATCGCCACCATCCGGCTGCAGAACGCCCTTTTGGGCCTCGGTACCGCCTTTGCCATGCTCGGCATCGGCACCGGCATTGTGCACTGGGCGAAGGCCCTGATGCCGGACCATGAGGTCTCGGAAGAGCGCCATCCGATCCGGACCGAGGAAGACCGCCTTGCGGCGGTCCGCATCGTTGACGACATCGTGGAGGAAACCGGCATCAAGCGCCGGCCGCTCATCCGCAACACCCTCTTGGGCGCCGTCGCGCTGGCTCCGCTGCCGGCCCTCGCCGTCTTCGGTGACCTTGGCCCGCGCCCGGACGACAAACTTGCTCACACCATGTGGGCTCCGGAGGAGGGCAAGTTCAAGCGCCTGACCCGCGATCCCGATGGGACTCCCATCAAGGCCTCGGATGTCACCATCGGTTCCGCCTTCCATGTCATTCCGGACGGCCTCAACAAGTTGGTTGAAGGCAAACTGAATGAGAAGGCCAAGGCCGTCGTTCTGCTGATCCGGCTGAACCCCGAGTCACTCAAGCCTTCCGCAGGCCGCGAGGACTGGAGCTACAACGGGATCGTCGCCTATTCCAAAATTTGCACCCACGTTGGTTGCCCTGTCGCTCTTTACGAGCAGCAGACCCACCACCTGCTGTGCCCGTGCCACCAGTCAACCTTCGACCTGACCCAGGAATGCAAGGTTATCTTTGGCCCGGCCAGCCGGCCACTCCCGCAGCTGCCGATCGCAGTTGACTCCGAGGGCTACCTGGTCGCTACCAGCGACTTCAAAGAACCTGTTGGACCTAGCTATTGGGAGCGTGATGAGCATGAGCGCAACATCACCAGCTAATGCCCCCACCTTCGTCGCCAAGACCAAGGGCGGCCGCATCACTGACTATGTTGACGAGCGTGTCGGCGGATCCGGTATCCTCCGCGAATTCGGCCGCAAGGTCTTCCCGGACCACTGGTCCTTTATGTTCGGTGAAGTGGCGTTGTATTCCTTCGTCATCCTGTTGCTCTCCGGCACGTTCCTGACCTTCTTCTTCGATCCGTCCATGGCGGAGACGCACTACACGGGCTCCTACACCCCGCTGAAGAACGTCGAGATGTCAGTGGCCTACAGCTCCTCGCTGGACATCTCCTTTGATGTCCGCGGCGGTCTGTTTATGCGCCAGGTCCACCACTGGTCCGCACTGCTGTTCGTTGCCTCGGTGTCCGTGCACATGCTGCGCGTGTTCTTCACCGGTGCCTTCCGCAAACCCCGCGAAATGAACTGGGTGGTGGGCGGCGTCCTGCTCATCCTCTCGATGGCCGCCGGCTTTACCGGTTACTCTCTCCCCGATGATCTGCTCTCCGGCAACGGACTGCGAATCATTGACGGCGTCATCAAGGCCATCCCTGTGGTCGGCACGTACATTTCGTTCTTCCTTTTCGGCGGGGAGTTCCCCGGCACGGTCATCATCGGTCGGCTGTACATGCTCCACATCCTGCTCGTTCCGGCGCTCATCCTCCTGATGATCGTGATGCACCTGTTTATGGTGGTGGTGCACAAGCACACGCAGTACCCCGGTCCGGGACGCAACGACGGCAACGTCGTCGGTTACCCCCTCGGCCCGGTTTACGCGGCGAAGGCCGGTGGCTTCTTCTTCATCGTCTTCGGTGTCGTGGCCCTTATGGCGGGCTTCTTCACCATCAACCCGATATGGAACTACGGCCCTTACGACCCCTCCCCCGTATCCGCAGGCACACAGCCTGACTGGTACATCGGGTTTGTTGATGGGGCCCTGCGCCTGATGCCGGGCGTCATCGGAAGCTTCCCCCTGGAGTACGTGATCTTCGGCCAGGTGCTGACCCTGAATGTGCTCCTCCCGGCCCTTGTGCCGGCAGGGATCATCTTCACCGTCCTGTTCACCTACCCGTGGATCGAACGCTGGATCACCAAGGACAACCGCGAACACCACGTCCTGGACCGTCCGCGCAATGCCCCGACGAGGACGGCCATCGGCATGGCAGGCTTTGTGTGGTACTGCGTCATGTGGGCAGCGGCCGGCTCGGACCTCATCGCCACGCACTTCCACGTGTCGCTGAACGACGTAACCTACTGGCTCCGCGCACTGTTCTTCATCGGCCCGGTCATCGCCTTCGTCGTGACGAAGCGCGTGGCACTGGCCCTACAGCGCAAGGACCGCGAAATTGCGCTCCATGGCCGCGAAACGGGCCGCATCGTACGCCTGCCGCACGGTGAGTTCATCGAGGTCCACGCCCCGTTGGACGAGTACAAGCGCTACAAGCTGGTCGGCTTCGAGTCCCCCTCGCCGCTCCCGGCTGAACCGAACGCTCACGGGATCGTGGACAGGAAAGAGAAGCGCCGCGCGAAGCTCTCCCAGCTGTTCTTCGAAGACCGCGTGGCACCGGCAACGCCCGCCGAGCTTGAGGCGGCTCATGGCCACCACGGCGGACACGAGGCGATTGCGGCCGAAGACTCCCAAAAGACCCTCAGCCGCTAGCTCCACTGCAGAGCAGACTCCACGGCAGAACAGGAAGGCCCGGCCCACCAGGACCGGGCCTTCCGGCGTACCCCCCACAAACCACAACGCGGGGTCAGTTAGCGCCCATGCCGCATCGGATCATGGGCGCTAAGTGACCTCGCGTTGCTTACTGGCGGTAGCCCGAGGCGTAGTTGCGCGTCGGGCGGACACCGGGCCGCTGCAACGGCACCCACAGCTTGTACCGGTCGGCCCGGTAGTAGGACACCGAGTAGTCGACCATCGCCCGGGCCACAAAGGCGTGACGCTGGATTTTCAGCAGCGGGGATCCCACCTCGACGTTGAGCAGACGCGCGGTGGACGGCGAGGCGGCCGTCGCCTCGATCATATCCTCGCCCCACTCCATCACGAGGCCGTAGCGTTCGCTCAGCATGTTGTAGAGCGAGCTGGGCGGTTCGCCGTCGAGCAGTCCCGGCACTCTATGCGCCGGGATGAAGTTCTCGTCGACGCTCATCGGCTCGTTGTCTGCCAGCAGCAGGCGCCGGAACCGTACCAGCGGCGTCCCCTCCTCCAGCTGCAGCTCGCGGGCCAGGAAGGCACTGGCGCCAATTTGCTCGAAGCTGAGGACTTTGGCTGCCGGGACCATGCCGCGGCGCTGCATTTCCTCGCTGTACGAGGTCAGCTTGACCTGAAGGTCGAGCTTGGGTTTGCGGACGAAAGTGCCCAGGCCCACCACGCGCTCGATCACCTCCTCGCCCACGAGGGCGTCGATGGCCTGGCGGACCGTCATCCGGGCGAGACCGAACCGCCCCGCCAGATCGCGCTCGGACGGCAGTGCCGAACCCGGCGGGCAGGCGCTCACAATATGGGCCCGGAGGATTTCCCGGAGCTGGACATAGATGGGTGTGCCGCTCTGCCGGTCGATCTCGCCGGTCATCGCTGCCGCGTTAGACCCCATGGCCCCGCCTGGTGCGTTCGTTCATGCACTAAGCGTAGAACAACCCGGGTCCGGTCTAGACCACCGCCGGCCCGGTCCGGCAAAGTGCCGCCTCGATCCCAGAAAACGCACTCCGCTCCCAACGCGGACGACGGCGGGCCCCACAATTGTGGTGGGGCCCGCCGTCGTCAGCGCTAAAAATTCCTACGGGACGTTAGTGCGCGTGGTCTCCGCGGCTGTATTCGTAGACCCAGCCGACCAATCCGACGAGTGCAAGACCGGCCGCAATGTAGACAATCCAGAAGCCAACGGCCATCCCGAGGAACCCGCCGGCGCAGGCCAGGCCGAGGACCAGGGGCCACCAGCTCCAGGGGCTGAAGTGACCCTGTTCACCGGCGCCTTCGTGGATCTCGGCGTCGCTACGGTCCTCGGGGCGCATGCCGACACGCTTGCCCGTGAAGGCGAGGTAGGCGCCGACCATGCCGGAGAGGCCGCCCAGCAACAGTATGCCAAGGGATCCAACCCATTCGGTCCAGTCGGTCAGGAATCCGTAAATGACCGCAACGGGGACGAAGAAGAAAGCTCCGTAGCCAAAAATCCTGGATTCGATCTTCACTGTGCGGTGTCCTTCTGATCGGCGTTACCGAGCGCTGCCGCTGCCGGGCCTGGCGATTCAACGGTGTACGACTGGGACAGCTCGGGGTGGTGGAGGTCCAGTGCAGGACGTTCCGAGCGGATCCGGGGAAGTGAGGTGAAGTTGTGGCGCGGGGGCGGGCAGGAGGTGGCCCATTCGAGGGAGGCGCCGAAGCCCCAGGGGTCATCCACCGTGACCCGTTCGTTGCTGCGCCAGGTGATGTAGACGTTCCAGAAGAACGGGATCAGCGAGGCGCCGAGCAGGAAGGAGGCGTAGGTGGAGAACTGGTTCATCCAGGTGAAGTTGTCCTGCGGCATGTAGTCCGCGTAGCGGCGGGGCATGCCCTCGACGCCGAGCCAGTGCTGGATAAGGAAGGTGCCATGGAAGCCCAGGAACAGCATCCAGAAGTGGATTTTGCCGAGGCGCTCGTTGAGCATCTTGCCGGTGAACTTGGGCCACCAGAAGTAGAAGCCGGCGAACATCGCGAACACCACGGTGCCGAACACCACGTAGTGGAAGTGGGCGACGACGAAGTAGGAATCCGAAACGTGGAAGTCCAGCGGCGGGGAGGCCAGGATGATGCCGGTCAGACCGCCGAAAAGGAACGTCGCCAGGAAGCCGATGCTCCACAGCATAGGAGTTTCGAAGGTGATCGATCCCCGCCACATGGTGCCGATCCAGTTGAAGAACTTCACCCCGGTGGGAACGGCGATCAGCATCGTCATAAAGGAGAAGAACGGCAGCAGGACCGAACCCGTGACGTACATGTGGTGGGCCCAGACGGTCACGGAGAGGGCCGCGATGGAAATCGTTGCGTAGACCAGGCCCTTGTAGCCGAAGATCGGCTTGCGGCTGAAGACCGGGAAAATCTCCGAAACAATGCCGAAGAACGGCAGCGCGATGATGTACACCTCGGGGTGTCCGAAGAACCAGAACAGGTGCTGCCAGAGGACGGCGCCGCCGTTCTCCGGGTCGAAGATGTGGGCACCGAAGCGTCGGTCAGCGCCGAGGGCGAAGAGGGCGGCGGCCAGAGGCGGGAAAGCCATCAGGACCAGGATTGACGTGACGAGGATGTTCCAGGTGAAGATCGGCATCCGCCACATGGTCATGCCCGGGGCACGCATGCAGATGACGGTGGTGATGAAGTTGACTGCACCGAGGATGGTTCCGAAGCCGGTGAGCGCCAGGCCGAAGACCCAGAGGTCCCCACCCACGCCCGGGCTGAACGTCGTGTTGGACAGCGGCGCGTAGGCGAACCAGCCAAACGACGCCGCACCCTGCGGGGTGACGAAGCCGGACACGGCGATCGTGGAGCCGAAGAGGAAGAACCAGAAGGCCAGTGCGTTCAGCCGCGGAAAGGCAACGTCCGGGGCACCTATCTGGAGTGGCATGATGACGTTGGCGAAGCCGGCAAAGAGCGGGGTAGCGAACATCAGCAGCATAACGGTGCCGTGCATGGTGAACAGCTGGTTGTACTGCTCTTTGGTCTGCAGGATCTGCATGCCGGGCTCGAACAGCTCGGCGCGGATCAGCAGCGCCATCACACCGCCGAAGCAGAAGAACACAAAAGACGCAATCAGGTACATGTACCCGATGGTCTTGTGGTCGGTTGAGGTGATCCAGTTGACGACGATGCGTCCCTTGGATTTGGGTACTACGGGAGCCTCAAGGGTCCCGGAGGGCTGAGAATAGGTGGTTGCCACGTCGCTCCCCTTACTTGGTTTCGGTCGGGGCCGGGTTGCGGTCGTACTCTTCGCCGAGCGCGCCGGTGTTGCCGTCCTGGCGGAGCTTCTCCAGGTGTGCCTGGAACTCGGCGTCGGAGACGATTTTTACGCGGAACAGCATTTCGGAGTGGTACTCGCCGCAGAGTTCGGCGCACTTGCCGTCGTAGGTTCCCTCTTTGGTAGGGGTGAACCTCATGTAGTTGGTCTTCCCGGGGATCATGTCGCGCTTCTGCAGGAAGGCGGGAACCCAGAAAGAGTGAATGACATCGCGGGCGTTCAGCTCGAGGTCGACAGACTTGTTTACCGGCAGGTAGAGGGTGGGCAGTTTTTCCTTGTCCACAGCCTCGCCGGTGAGATTTGTCTGGACGCCTGCCGAGTAGACATCCTCGCGGATGACGTCGCCCTTTTTGTAGTTGAAGTCCCAGGCCCACTGCTTGCCGCGGACGTCCACGACGACGTCGGCGGGCTGGGCGCGGTTGTCGATCGCCTGCTGGTCGCGGTCGGTGAAGTAGAAGAACACCAGGACCATAAACAGCGGGATCGTGAGGTAGAAAACCTCGAGGGGCAGGTTGAAGCTGTTCTGCCGGGGGAACCCAACAGTGCCCTTACGCCGCCGGTACGCGACGATGCACCAGATCATCAGACCCCAGGTAATGATCCCGACCACCAGCGCGGCGATCCATGAGTTGACCCAGAGGTCCATGATGCGGTCAGTGTTGCTGGTGGTGCCACGTTCAGTGGGCAGCCACCCTTTCTGTACCTCTGGTGAACATCCAGTCAAAGCCAACGCGCCGGCAAGTGCCAAGCCAGTGATCGTAGTGATCTGTTTGCGTCGGCTGCCGGTTCGGTTCTGCGAACTCACAGACGGACCTTCCTACTTGTTGCTGTCGCCCGGGCCGCGAAGTGGCGGTCAGGACACACGAAAAGTTTTACTACTCGATGTAGAGCTTACCGCTCCCCGCGAGTTTTCGCCCACAAGTCCGCGCCGTGCGTCGGGACCTTTTTACTGCGCCCGCTCGTTGTGCTTCCTGCGGCCCCCGGGCCGGGCGATTTCCCGGCCCTAGTGGAAGGAATCGCCGCAGGCGCAGGAGCCGCCGGCGTTCGGGTTATCGATGGTGAAGCCCTGCTTGGAGATGGTGTCCTCGAAATCGATGCTGGCCCCGCTGAGGTAGGGGACGCTCATCTTGTCGACTACAACCTCGACGCCGTCGTAGTCCCGGACGGCGTCGCCGTCGAGGACCCTCTCGTCGAAGTAAAGCTGGTAGATCAGGCCGGAGCAGCCGCCGGGCTGCACGGCGACGCGGAGGCGCAGATCGGTGCGGCCCTCCTGCTCGAGCAGGCTACGGACCTTGCCGGCAGCGACGTCGGTCAGCTTGACCTCGTGGGCGGCCAGTTCCCCGCCCGCTGCGGCGGTGGTGTCGGCGCTGTTTTCATTGGTTGTAGTGCTCATGGCCTACCTTCTGACGACGGTGGTGGCTGCACCGCTCACACGGTGCGCGCCTCTACTTAAACGGTTTGGCTATAGCTACATGCTACGTCGATCAGGGGTGCAGCTCTAACTTCTGGCGTAACCCTCCCGACGGGCTGGATGTTCCCGGGAACCCGGCCGGGCGGAGAATCAGCCTAGGCCAGCCCGTCCTCGTTCAGCCGGGCCAGCAGCAGCGCTTCGGCAACAATGGCGTTCCGGAAGTCCCCCAGGTGCAGGGACTCGTTCGCGCTGTGTGCGCGGGAGTCCGGATCCTCCACGCCGGTCACCAGGATCTGCACGTCCGGGTAGAGCTCGGTCAGGTCCGCTATGAAGGGGATCGAGCCGCCTATTCCCATCTCAACGGCCGGTACGCCCCATGCCTCCCCGAGGGCCCACATTGCGGCGCCGGCGGCCGTCGATGACGTGTCCGTGCGGAAGGAGTTGCCACTCTCCCCCGGGGTGAAGACCACCCGGGCACCGAAGGGGGCGTTGGCTTCGACATGCCTGCGCACGGCCGCCATGGCCTCGACCGGATCCTGTCCGGGGGCGAGCCGCATGCTGAATTTGGCGCGCGCCCAAGGGAGCAGGGTGTTGGAGGCGACGTCCACGGCCGGCGCATCGAAGCCGATGATGGACAGCGCCGGCTTGGTCCACAGCCGCGAGGCGATGGAGCCGGTGCCGGCCAGCCGGACGCCGTCGAGCACCGAGGCGTCGGCACGGTACTCCTCTTCGGTGAGGTCCACCCCGACGTCGTCGCCGCTGACCAGGCCGGCGATCGCGACGCTGCCGTCGTCGTCGTGCAGGGTGGCGATCAGGCGGGACAGTAGCGTTGGGGCGTCCAATACCGGCCCGCCGAACATGCCGGAGTGGACGGCGTGGTCCAGGACCCGGACCTCAACGGTGCCGTCCACCAGGCCGCGCAGGCTGGTGGTGAGGGCCGGGATGCCCACCTTCCAGTTGGACGAGTCGGCGACGACGATCACATCGGCGCGCAGCAGCTCCCGATGGGTTTCCAGGAAGGAACGGAAGGTCGGGGACCCGGCTTCCTCCTCGCCTTCGAAGAAGAAAGTCACGCCAAGGCCGAGGTCATCGCCCAGCACCCGCGTCACGGCGGCGTAGGCGGCTATGTGGGCCAGGATGCCGGCCTTGTCATCTGCCGCGCCGCGGCCGTAGAGCCGGCCGTCGCGTTCGACGGCGGTGAACGGCTCCGTTTCCCACAGCGCCAGATCGCCGGTGGGCTGCACATCGTGGTGGGCGTAGAGCAGGACGGTCGGCTTGCCTTCAGCGGCAAGACGGCGGGCGACCACCGCAGGGCCGCCGGGTGTGCCGTCCTCCTTGTCGCACCGCAGGATCCGGACATCATCGAAGCCGCCGGCGCGGACCAGCCCGGCGACGGCGTCGGCGCTGGCGTTCAACGGGGCCGGGTCGAAGCTGGGCCAGGCGATGCCCGGGATGGCGACGAGGTCCTTCAGCTGGGCGATCGTGGTGTCGAACGATTCGCTGACGGCGCGGCGGAGGGCTTCGGCGTCGAAGTTTCCGGCGTAACCGGTGGAGGTCTGCGGGTTCACCGCGGGTGATGAAGTCATGGCCACGACACTACCCGGGCGAAGGATCTGCACAAACAGCCCGGGCACCGGATCCGGCGGCCTGCGGGCCGGGTCCCGCGCCCGCCGCCGCGGGGTATTCTGTAAGGGTGTTTGGACGAAATAAAGCAGCGCCCTCGGCGCAGGATGTAGTTGACCAGCAGACGGCCGAGGCTTCGGCCCGCACCGCCGCCATCGGCAAGGGCGCGCCCACGCCCAAGCGCAGCGCCCAGGTGGCCGCCCGAAGGCGGCCTCTCGTGCCGGAGGACCGCAAGGCATCCAAGGCCGCCGAGCGCGCCGCCGTCCAGGACCAGCGTGTCAAGATGCGTAAGGCCATGGACACCGGGGACGAGAAGTTCCTGCCGCTGCGGGACAAGGGCCCGCAGAAGCGCTTCGCCCGCGACTACGTGGATGCCCGCTTCAGCCTCGGCGAATACCTTATGTTCGGTGCGCTGATCTTCGTGGTGGTCTCCCTGCTCGTGCCGGCCTCCAGCGAGCAGATGATCTATGTGCTGGGCGGATTCTGGGTGATGTTCCTGGCCGTGTTCGTCGACGTCTATATCCTGTCCCGCAAACTCAGGAAGCGGCTGGCCGGGAAGTTCGGCGAAATCGAGCGGGGTACCGTCTGGTACGGCTCCATGCGCTCCCTGCAGTTCCGCCGCCTGCGCCTCCCCAAGCCCCAGGTCGGGCGCGGCGAGTACCCCGCCTAAACCCAATGCCGTTCGGTTAGCGGCCTGGGTCCGGCGTCAAGGCTGTGGGAGATCGGCGTGTCACCGGGTTAAGTAGGCGTGGCTCCTGTTTGAGTAGTTCGGTCCTCCAAGACTGATCTACCCATACGGGAGCCACGATGTCCGATTCTGCCATTAATCATGCTCCGGGG
>NZ_JAXCID010000026.1:0-57908 GCF_035985125.1 Arthrobacter sp. CG_A4
TTCCAAAGAATTTAGTGGCTACAAATGTTGATACAAAAGTGGTCCTTCCCCCGGATTCCAGAAGGAAAACGAGGAAAGGACCAACGTAACTTCAGCCTAGTCAGACACCAGTCAGACAATAGTCATACTCGCTGAGGGGGTGGCCACTGCGGTGGCCGCCCCTTTTGCATGCATCGGGGGCGCCCCAGCAAAACCGGGCAGAATGATGCCTTTGGCCCCCGGCACGATACCCTAGCTCAGAGTTCACCAACGGGAAGGCACCATGGAAACCGTCACCACTTCAGCCCAGCCAAAGAAGGGCCGGCGCCGAGTTTTGTTGAAGCTCTCCGGCGAGGTTTTCGGCGGCGGGAAGCTGGGCGTTGACCCGGATACCGTCCGCGGCGTAGCCAAGCAGATCGCAGCCGCAGTCCCCGACGTGGAGGTCGCAATCGTCGTCGGCGGCGGGAATTTCTTCCGCGGCGCCGAACTGTCGCAGAGCGGCATGGACCGCTCCCGCGCTGATTACATGGGGATGCTCGGTACCGTCATGAACTGCCTCGCGCTCCAGGACTTCCTGGAACAGGCAGGCGTGGAAACCCGGGTGCAGAGCGCCATCACCATGGGCCAGGTCGCCGAGGCATATATTCCGCGCCGCGCGATCCGGCACATGGAAAAGGGGCGCGTTGTCATCTTCGGCGCCGGTGCCGGACTGCCCTATTTCTCCACGGACACCGTGGCCGCGCAGCGGGCCCTGGAGGTCCACGCCGACGTCGTCCTCATGGCCAAGAGCGGCGTCGACGGCATCTATACCGCCGACCCGAAGAAGGACCCCAGCGCGGAAAAGCTCCACCGCCTCAGTTACGACGAGGCCCTGCGCCGCGATATCCGGGTGATGGACCAGACCGCCATGACCATGTGCAAAGACAACAACCTGACCATGGTGGTGTTCGGGATGGAAGGCGAAGGAAACGTCACCCGCGCCATCCGCGGCGAGGAGCTGGGCACCGTAGTGACGCCCTAGCAACGGCTAGGATGTTTTCAGGACAATTCCGCACCCCCTAGTAGCGGGGGTAGCCAGGTGGAAGACACCACCGGAATCAAGACCGTGCAGCGCCCCGCCAGCGGCGGATGCACCAAATTTCTGAGGAGAGATCGTGATCGAAGAAACCTTGCTCGAAGCCGGGGACAAGATGGACAAGGCGGTTGAGGTAGCCAAGGAAGAATTCGCCTCGATCCGTACCGGCCGCGCGAACCCGGGCCTGTACAACAAAGTCCTGGTGGACTACTACGGCTCACCCACGCCGTTGCAGCAGCTGGCGTCCTTCGCCATCCCGGACGCCCGCACCATCCTGATCACGCCCTTCGATAAGACCGCCCTGCGCGACATCGAACGTGCCCTGAGCGACTCCGAGGTGGGCGCCAACCCCTCCAACGACGGCAACGTCATCCGGATCACCATTCCGGATCTCACGCAGGAACGCCGCAAGGAATACGTCAAGATCGTGAAATCCAAGGGCGAGGACGCCAAGGTCTCCATCCGCAACATCCGCCGCAAGGCCAAGGAGACGCTGGACAAGCTGGTCAAGGACGGCGACGCCGGCGAGGACGAGGGCAGCCGCGGCGAAAAGGAACTCGACGCCATGACCAAGGCCCATGTAGACGGCATTGATGAGCTGCTCAAGCGCAAGGAAGCCGAGCTGCTCGAGGTCTGATGGGGGAAGAACAGCGGGCCGCCGGACTACGCATCCGGGGGCGGGGGAAAGAACGGAAGAATCCGACACCTAAAGCCGGCAGGAACCTTCCTGCCGCCACCGCGGTGGGCCTTGTAATGCTCATCTCCGTCCTGGGCGGACTGCTTTTCTTCCCGCTGGTCTTCGTCCTGCTCGTCACCGTTTTCGCGGTCTTCGGAGTCTGGGAAATCTTCCGGGCCCTGGAAGCCTCGGGAACCCGGCTGCCGGTGGTTCCGGTAATGACCGGCGCCCTAGCGATGCCGGCCGCCGCCTACTTCGGCGGTGCGGAAAGCCTGCTGTTCGCCATGCTGCTCAGCAGCGTGGCGGTGCTGCTGTGGCGGTCCCTTGAAGGCGCGGCCGGCTCCGCCCGCAGCATTTTCGCCGGGGTCTTTACCCTGGCCTGGGTGCCGTTCCTGATCAGCTTTGCGGTGCTGCCGCTGCACACCCCGGTAGGGGCGGCGCCGGTAGGCCTCTGGCCCGACGGCATTGCCCCGCCCGGCGCATGGCACATCGCCACCCTTCTGCTGCTCGTGGTGTCAAATGACACCTTCGGCTATCTGGTGGGCGCCTCGCTCGGCAAGCACCCGATGGCCCCGAAGATCAGTCCCAAGAAGTCCTGGGAAGGCTTTGGCGGCTCCATCGCCGGCGCCACCGTCGTTGGTGTGCTCGCCGCCATCTTCCTGCTGGACAAGCCCTGGTGGGTTGGGGTGGTACTGGCCGTGGGCATGGTCGCAGCGGCAACCGCCGGGGATCTCTCCGAATCCATGGTCAAGCGTGAACTGGGCATCAAGGACATGAGCAGCATCCTGCCCGGCCACGGCGGCTTTATGGATCGGCTGGATTCGATCGTCTTCGCTTCCCCGGTGGCGTTCATCCTCTTCTCGGCCATGGCCGGCGTGTAGGCCCCTCCGCATTCCCACATCGCACCAACGTCCGGCCACTAGAATGGTGCCGAGCAAACCAGCCGAACGGCATTGAAGGAAACATAGTGACAGTGGACATTCAACGGCAGATTCCTGCGTCCTTTGACCGAGTTCAGCGGAACGAATACGGCTACAACGCCAAACAGGTCGATCAGTTCCTGCAACGCGCACGGGTGTCCTTCGAGACCCCGGGGACCGCGGGCCGCCCCGTCAGAAGCGCCGACGTCCGGGCCGTTTCCTTCGATCCCGTCAAGGGCGGCTATGCCGCCGCCGGCGTGGACGCGGCGCTGGACCGCCTTGAGGATGCCCTGGCCCGGCGGGAACGCGATGATCTGGTGGCCGAGAGCGGCGAGGAAGCCTGGCTGCGCGAGATCGGCAGGCTCGCCGGACTGCTCCGCGGCCGCCTGCACCGCCCGGACGGCCAGCGCTTCCGGCGCCCCGCCAAGGCCAAGGTCCGCAGCTACAACACCACCGACGTGGACGACCTGTGCCATGAATTGATCGGCTACCTCGAGGAGGAGAAGCCGCTGAGCGTGGACAACGTCCGGCGCGCCGTTTTCCGGCCAGCAGTGGGCCGGGACGGATACGAGGAAAGCCAGGTGGACGCCTTCCTGGACCGTGTCGTCGAACTGATGTCCGCGATCGACTGACCGGCCACCGCCCGGTCGCGATCGACTGACGGGCTACCGCCCGGTCGCGAGCGGCCGTTCCGGGGTGTGCAGCCGGGTCATCAGCCGCGTGATGGTCCGCGGCACCCGGTCCCTGGTTGCCCGGGACACCAGGACCATCACGGCGAACGCTGAAGGCACCGTCCACGCGGCGGGCTGAGCGAGCCACGACGGCGTCCCGGCGGCACCCACGAACGCTCCGGCCACCATGGCACCGCCGCACAGCAGGGCACCGGTCACCATACCGGCGATTGCCCCCGTATCCGTAAGCCCCCGCCACCAGATGCCCAGCAGCAGCACGGGGCAGATCGTGGACGCGGTGAACGCGAACACCATCCCCACGCTGCCGGCCAGCGCCAGCGAATCCGTCATGGCGGCGATCCCCAGCGGCACAACGGCCGAAATCAGCGCCGCCCAGCGGAAGCCGCTCACACTGCCGCCCAGCACATCCTGGCTGATCACCCCGGCGAGCGAGACCACCAGCCCGGACGTCGTCGACAGGAACGCTGCGAACGCCCCGGCCACCACCAGGGCGGTGAGCAGGTCACCGGCCATGCCGCCCACCATCCGGCCCGGCAGCAGCAGCACGAGGGCATCGGCCTGCCCGCTCTGGGCCAGCCCCGGAGCGAACATCCGCCCGATCAGGCCGTACGCGGTCGGGAACAGGTAAAAGACCGAGAGCAGCCCCAGGACAATCAGCGTGGTCCGGCGGGCCGACTGCCCGTCCGGGTTCGTGTAGAAGCGCACCAGGACATGCGGGAGCCCCAGCGTGCCGAACAGCAGCGCCACCAGCAGGGAGATGTTCTGGTACGGCCCGGCCGGGGGAGCGGCCGTGGGGTTCACGGCGGCCTCGGCCACGGCGGGGGTCCCGGTGCCGGCCAGAACGAACAGGATGAACAGGATCGGCACTGCCAGCGCCGTCAGTTTCAACCAGTACTGGAACGCCTGGACGAACGTGATGGAGCGCATCCCGCCGGCAATGACGGTGATGCAGACGACGGCGACCACCGCTACCTGCCCCACCCACGCAGGCAGGCCGGTGGTGATCCGGATGGCCAGCGCCGCGCCGTGGAGCTGGGGGACGATGTAGAGCCAGCCGACCACTACCACCACGATGCTCGTGACGCGGCGTGCCGCCCGCGAGTCAAGCCGTGCCTCGGTGAAATCCGGAATCGTGTACGCGCCGGAGCGCCGCAGCGGGGCAGCCACGAACAACAGCAGCATAAGGTACCCGGCCGTGTAGCCCACGGGAAACCACAGGGCGTCCGTGCCGGAGAGCAGGATGAGTCCGGCCACACCGAGGAAACTGGCGGCGGAGAGGTATTCGCCCCCGATCGCCGAGGCGTTCCACCACGGCCGGACCGTGCGGGAGGCCACATAGAAGTCCCCGGTGGTGCGCGAGATCCGCAGCCCGTAGAAGCCGATGGCGGCGGTGGCCAGCGAGACGGCGGCGAATGCCGCGATGCCGACAACCGGATTCACCGGCGCCTCACTTGTCCCCGACGAGGTCCCGGTAGCGGGCCTCGTTCCGCGCCGCGGTCCGGATGTATAGCCAGGCGCTGAGCCCGACGACGGGATAGCTGCCGGCACCGAGCAGGACCCAGTCGAACGGCAGGCCCACAATCGTTGATTCCGCGAGCCCGGGGACGAATCCGAGCATCAGCGGGAAGGCGAGCAGGATCAGCAGGAAGCCGCCGGCCACCACGAGCGCCAGCCGCAGCTGCGAGCGGATCAGCGAGCGGACGAACACCTGACCGGCGTCGGACTCCTCGGCGGCTTCACGTAGTGCCGCGGCCGAGCGCGCCGCGGGCAGCGCCGTGCCGTTCTGCGCAGCGGCGCGGGGGGCCGTGACCCGGACGCGGGTCATGCCTGGGGCCGGATCCGGGTGGCTTCAAGCTTCTCCCGCACTGACGGCAAATGCCGCCGGCTGATCGGCAGTTCCGCCCCGGCCACGGTCACGCTGGGGCTCGCCGAGGCAAGCTTCATGTGGCTGACGTGGTTCAGGGCAATCAGGTACGAGCGGTGCGTGCGGATGAATCCGGCGTCGGCCCATTGCTGTTCGAGATCGGCCAGCGGAACCCGGATCAGGTAGCTCGCGTCCGCGGTGTGGAGCCTGGCGTAGTCACCCTGGGCCTGGACGTAGGTGACGTCATCGCGTCGGATCATCTTGGTGGTCCCGCCGAGGTCCACCGTGATCATTTCCGGTGCCTTCGCGCCGTCCTTGAGCAGATCGCAGATTCGTCCGATCGACTTCGACAGCCGGTCGGCGCGCAGGGGTTTGAGCAGGTAGTCCACTGCGGCCAGCTCAAACGCCTCCAGGGCGCAGTCCTCGTCGGCGGTGACGAACACGACGGCGGGCGGGTGGGCGCTGCGGGAGATGACCCGGGCAATGTCCAGCCCGGAGAGGGCGGGCATGTGAATGTCGAGGAAGACGGCGTCGACGTCCTCCGCTTCCAGGGCGCGCAGGGCCTCGGTTCCGGAGGAAGCCCGGTAGATGGTGCCGATCCGGTCATCCCGGCCGAGCAGGAAAGCCAGTTCCTCGACGGCGGGCAGCTCGTCGTCGGCGACGAGGACGTTAATCATGGTTCTAGAGTAGCGCCGCAAGCATCAGCCGCAGCAGTCGTCCGCAGCAGTCGTCCGCAACAGTCGTCCGCAACAGTCGTCCGCAGGCTCACGCATCGTGACGGGGTTGGGATTTGGGTACCCGCATGGTGATCAGGGTCCCTTCGCCGGGTGCCGTCTCGATGACGAGCCCGTTGTCCTCGCCGTAAACCTGCCGCAGCCGGGTGTCGACGTTGCGCAGTCCCACGTGGTCGCCGTCGCTGTGCCCGGCGAGGACGGACCGCAGCTGTTCGGGGTCCATCCCGACGCCGTCGTCCTCGATGGTCACCTCGGCGAAGGCGCCGGAGTCGTGGGCCGTGATGGAGATGTGGCCGGGACCCTCCTTGGCCTCGAGGCCGTGCCGGACCGCGTTCTCCACGAGCGGCTGCAGGCTCAGGAACGGGATCACGGTGCTGAGCACCTCGGGCGCGATCCGCAGGCTGACCTGCACGCGGTCGCCGAACCGGGCGCGCTCCAGGAGCAGGTAGCGGTCGATGCAGCGAAGCTCTTCGGCCAGGGTGGTGAAGTCACCGTGCCGGCGGAAGGAATAGCGGGTGAAGTCGGCGAACTCCACCACGAGTTCGCGCGCCCGCACCGGATCGGTGTTGATAAAGGATGCGATTGCGTTGAGCGAGTTGTAGATGAAGTGCGGGCTGATCTGGGCCCGGAGCGCACGCACCTCGGCCTCCATCAGCAGGGTACGGGAGGCATCGAGCTCGGCCAGCTCCACCTGCGCGGCCACCCAGTCGGCCACCTCGCTGGTGGCACGGACCAGTCCTGCACCGGCCGACGGTGCGAAAGCCGCCACGACGCCCACCACCCGGGTGCCGGCCCTGATCGGGGCGATGACCGCAGCACGCTCCACCACCGGCCGGGCCGGAACAACGCCCCTGGCCTGGGCGAGTTCCTGGACCTCGCCCGCCGGGATAACGGCGGTGTGGCCGCCGTCGAGCACCCCGGCGGCGAGCCCCATCAGCACGGGCCTGAGCTCCTCGCCGGCCCCGTCCCACGCGAGCACCCCCGCGGTGTCCGTGATCGCCAGCGCGTCGCTGGCCAGCAGGCTGCGCAGCTGCCGGCTGGCCTTGGCGGCGCCCGCCGGGTTGAGTCCGGTCCGCAGGTGCTGCCCGGCCCGGGAGGCCGCGTGCAGGGTCTTGTAGGTGGCCTGCTCCGCGTCGGTGCCCAGCTCCCGGAAGGAACGCAGGACCCTGAGCCCCACAGCGACGACGACGGCGATCGCCATCGCGATCACGGCGGCTGCGGCGGCGGTAAACAGGGGAGAGTCCGGCATGGGCCCAGCGTAGCGCGGGCGCCCCGCATCAGCCGCCGGGGACGCACATCAGGTGCCGCTGGGCGCAGCATCCTGACCGCTGGGCGACGCAGGGTACGGCGGTTGTGGATTGTTAGGCGCATCACGCGAGACAGTGATTGCAGTCACATGGGCCGGAGGGCTGTTCGGAGCAGGCCAAGGCAGCCGGTGTGGACGCAAAAGTCTCAATGAGGAGGAACGATGGGTCACGAAGCCCAAGAAACGGACGCCACGGCGGCCGTGGACTTCAAGGAAGTCCAGTCGACGCCGCGGTTCCAGGAACTGCGCAAACGTCACCGCAGCTTTGTCTTTCCGATGGCCATTGCATTCCTGCTCTGGTACTTCGCTTATGTTCTGCTGGCCGATTACGCGGTGGAGTTCATGTCCACCAAGGTCTGGGGCAACATCAACGTCGGCCTGATCATGGGCCTGCTTCAGTTCGTGACCACGTTCGCCATCACCGGTTGGTACGTCAGCTACTCGAACCGGAAGCTTGACCCGATCGCAGCGGAAATCCGCCACGAAATCGAAGGCCACGACTTCGACCAGCACGGCAACCAGATCAGCGGGGTAGAGAAATGACGTTTATGGTCCCCGCAGTAATCGTTGAGGATCTCAAGGAAACCACGCTGCTGAACATGGGCATCTTCGCTCTGTTCGTGGCAGTCACCATGATCATCGTGATCAAGGCAAGCCGCAACAACAAGACGGCCGCCGACTACTACGCCGCCGGACGGTCCTTCACCGGATCTCAGAACGGCACCGCCATCGCGGGCGACTACCTCTCGGCGGCTTCCTTCCTGGGGATCACCGGCGCCATCGCCATCAACGGCTACGACGGCTTTATGTACTCCATCGGCTTCCTCGTCGCCTGGCTCGTCGCCCTGCTGCTCGTGGCCGAACTGCTGCGTAACACCGGCAAGTTCACCATGGCCGATGTCCTCTCCTTCCGGCTCAAGCAGCGCCCCGTGCGCATCGCGGCGGCCATCTCTACCCTCGTGGTCTGCTTCTTCTACCTCCTGGCCCAGATGGCCGGAGCCGGCACCCTGATCTCCCTGCTCCTTGGCATCAGCGACTGGGGCGGACAGGCGCTGGTCATCGTCGTCGTCGGCGCCCTGATGATCATGTATGTACTGATCGGCGGCATGAAGGGCACCACCTGGGTCCAGATCATCAAGGCCGTGCTCCTGATTGCCGGCGCTGCCGTGATGACCCTCTGGGTCCTCGCCATCTACGGCTTCAACCTCTCCGCCCTGCTGGGCGGCGCGGTGGAAACCTCCGGCAACCCGAATATCCTGAACCCGGGCATGCAGTACGGCAAGTCCGAAACCTCCAAGATCGACTTCATGTCCCTGGGCCTGGCCCTCGTGCTTGGCACCGCGGCCCTGCCCCACGTTCTGATGCGCTTCTACACGGTCCCGACCGCCAAGGAAGCCCGCAAGTCCGTGGTCTGGTCCATTTGGCTGATCGGCCTGTTCTACCTGTTCACCCTGGTCCTGGGTTACGGCGCGGCTGCCCTGGTGGGCGCTGACACCATCAAGGGTGCCCCGGGCGGCGTCAACTCCGCCGCACCGCTGCTGGCGTTCCACCTCGGTGGCCCGCTGCTGCTCGGCTTCATCTCGGCGGTGGCCTTCGCGACCATCCTGGCCGTTGTCGCCGGGCTTACCATCACCGCGGCGGCATCGTTCGCCCACGACATCTATGCAAGCGTTATTGCCAAGGGCAAGGCCGACGCCGCCACCGAGGTCAAGGTGGCGCGGCGCACCGTGGTCGTCATCGGCCTACTCGCCATTGTCGGCGGCATCTTCGCCAACGGCCAGAACGTGGCGTTCCTGGTGGCGCTTGCCTTCGCGGTTGCGGCCTCGGCCAACCTGCCCACCATCCTGTACTCGCTGTTCTGGCGCAAGTTCACCACCCAGGGCGCCATCTGGAGCATGTACGGCGGGCTCGGCTCCGCGATCATCCTGATTGCGCTGTCCCCGGTGGTCTCGGGTGCCAAGACGTCCATGATCCCGGGCGCCAACTTCGCGATCTTCCCGCTCAGCAACCCCGGTATCGTCTCCATCCCGCTCGCGTTCCTCCTGGGCTGGCTCGGTTCGGTGCTGGACAAGAGGCTGGAAGACACCACCAAGCAGGCCGAAATGGAAGTCCGCTCCCTCACGGGTGTGGGCGCCGAGAAGGCCACCGACCACTAAGTACCGAAGCGCTGGGCGCAGTCGGCCAGCTGGACAACAGGAGCTCCCGTGTATTGCACGGGGGCTCCTGTTGTGTGTCCGCGGCGCCGGCGGTCAGGCGGTCGGCGGTCAGCAGTCGGCGGTCAGCCCTCCGCGGAGCCCCGCTCCAGCAGGGGCTGGATCCGGAACGGGATGAGCTCACCCATGGCCAGGGCGGTGTCCGTCCGGTCCACGCCGTTACAGGACAGGATCTTGCCGTTGATCCGGAAGAGATCCTCGGCGTCGAGCGCCACTACGCGGAGCAGGAGGTCCGCCGAGCCCGTGAGGCCGTAGCCTTCGAGGATCTCCGGGATCCCCGCCATTTCCACCGCCAGCTGGCCGAGCTTCTGCTGCTGGACATGCACGGAGATGAACGCCATCAGCGGGTAGCCCAGCGAGGCCGGATTGATGCGCCGTTCAAAGGAAAGGAACACGTGCTTCTTCTCCAGCTGGGCCATCCGGGCCTGGACAGTGTTCCGGGACAAACCGAGCTTTTGGGCCAGCGCCACAACGGTGCGGCGGGGGTCACCGGCCATGGCCGAAAGCAGGCGGGTGTCGGTGCCATCCAGGGGTTGCATAATGCGCAAGATTAGCACGGTCCAATGGCTCCGGACAGTGCAGAATGCTCAACCTATCGACGGGTGGTTGTACCCAATGGGCATTGTGAGTAGGGTCACAACTATCCGGGGCAACGGCGCCCGGGCGGCTGGCGCGCAGCGGGATCACGAGTCCTGCGAGTTCCGGTCAGACGACGTCAGAAGGTGCGGACAACTGTGTTTACCGACGACGCGGGCAAGGGCGGCATTGCCGCCGGCGGCCCCGGGAACAGTGCAGAATCAAACAGGCGGACGGGCGGGGATCTCGTTCAGCTCATCACCCCAGGGGGTGAGCGTGTCAGCCACCCCGAGTTCGACCCCTGGGTCCGGGATGTCAGCGACGAGCAGCTTAGTGCGCTCTACGAGGACATGGTGGTCATCCGCCGGATCGACACCGAGGCCACAGCACTGCAGCGCCAGGGTGAGCTTGCCCTCTGGCCCCCGCTGCTGGGCCAGGAAGCGTCCCAGATCGGCTCGGCGCGGGCCCTCCGCGACGACGATTTCGTCTTCCCCAGCTACCGCGACAACGGCGTCGCCTACTGCCGCGGGGTAAGCCCGGAGGACATCGTGAAAGCCTGGCGGGGCAACGCCCTGGCCGGCTGGGACCCCTACACGGTGAATGTGGCAACACAGCAGATTATTATCGGCGCGCAGACACTGCATGCCACCGGCTACGCCATGGGCATCCAGAACGACGGCGCCGATTCAGTGGCAGTGGCCTACTTCGGCGACGGCGCCACGAGCGAGGGCGACGTCAACGAGGCCCTGGTGTTCGCCGCCAGCTTCCAGTCCCCGGTGGTCTTCTTCTGCCAGAACAACCACTGGGCCATCTCCGAGCCCGTCCGGCTGCAGTCCCACATCCAGATCGCGGACCGCGCCGCCGGCTTCGGCATCCCCAGCATGCGGGTGGACGGCAACGACGTCCTCGCCGTGATGGCTGCAACCCGCATCGCCATCGACCGGGCACGCCGCGGCGGCGGCCCCACGTTCATCGAGGCCGTCACCTACCGGATGGGCCCGCACACGACGGCGGATGATCCCACCAAATACCGCGACGCCAACGAGCTCGAGGACTGGGCTGCCAAAGACCCGATCTCCCGGCTGAAGTCGCTGCTGGGACGCAAGGGGCTGCTCACCGACGAACTCGAGACAGCCGTCGCAGCCAAAGCGGACGCCGTCGCCAGGGACATGCGCGCCGGCGTTATCAACATGCCCGAGCCGGCACCGATGGACATCTTCAAGAACGTCTACAGCACGCCCCATTCCTCGCTGGACCGCCAGCAGGACCACTATTCCCGCTACCTGGCTTCCTTCGGTGATCCCGCAGAAGCCGCTTCTGAAGAAGGTGCACGCTGATGACGCAGATGACCTTTGCCCGAGCCATCAATTCGGGCCTGCGCAAGTCCCTTGAGAACGATCCCAAGGTGCTCCTCATGGGAGAGGATATCGGCGCCCTCGGCGGCGTCTTCCGGGTGACCGACGGCCTGCAGAAGGACTTCGGCACGCACCGCGTCGTGGACACCCCGCTCGCCGAATCCGGCATCATGGGCACCGCCGTCGGCCTGGCGTACCGCGGCTACCGGCCGGTGGTGGAGATCCAGTTCGACGGCTTCATCTATCCGGCGTTTGACCAGATCGTCAGCCAGGTCGCCAAGATGCACTACCGCACCCAGGGCGCCGTCAAGATGCCCATCACCATCCGCGTACCGTTCGGCGGCGGCATCGGCTCACCCGAACACCACTCCGAGTCCCCGGAGGCCTACTTCACCCACACCTCGGGCCTGCGCGTGATCTCCGTGTCCAACCCGCAGGATGCCTACACGATGATCCAGCAGGCCATCGCCTCCGATGACCCCGTGCTGTACTTCGAGCCGAAGCGCCGCTACCACGACAAGGGCGAGGTGGACGAGATCCGCGACCTCAGCGCCGCCCTGTCCATGGAGAAGGCCCGCGTGGTCACCGAAGGCACGGACGTCACCCTCGTTGCCTACGGCCCGCTGGTGAAGACCGCCAGGGACGCCGCCCTCGCCGCCGCCGACGAAGGCGTCTCCGTGGAGGTCATCGACCTGCGCTCGCTCGCCCCGGTGGACTTCGCCACCCTGGAGGCCTCCGTCCGGAAGACCGGGCGGCTGGTCATCACGCATGAGGCCTCCCAGTCAGGCGGCATCGGCGCCGAAATCGCCGCGAGCATCACCGAACGCTGTTTCTACCACCTCGAAGCCGCCCCGGTCCGGGTCACCGGCTTCGACGTCCCGTACCCCAATTCAAAGCTCGAACTGCACCACCTGCCGGGCCTGGACCGGATCCTGGATGGCGTCGACCGCGCCCTGGGCCGTCCCAACTCCCTGAGCGGACTGGAAGGATGACCGCCACCATGATCAAGGAATTCAGGCTCCCGGACCTCGGTGAGGGTCTCACCGAATCGGAAATCGTCGCCTGGAAGGTCGCGGTGGGGGATACCGTTGCGCTCAACCAGATCATCGCGGAGGTCGAAACGGCTAAGGCCGTCGTCGAGCTTCCCTCGCCGTTCGCGGGCGTGATCACCGCGCTGCACGAACAGCCCGGCACCGTGGTGGAGGTCGGCAAGCCCATTGTTTCCTTCGAGGTCGAGGGCGACGACGGCGGCTCCGGTTCGGGTGAACCCGCCGCCAAGCGCGAGCCGAACCTCGTCGGGTACGGCGCCGTCCTGGAAGGCTCCGGCCGTCCGGCCCGCCGCGCCCGCAGCTTTGCGGCCCCGGTGGCTTCGGCCGCCGCGCCTGTCCCGGTGCTGGAGCACGTTGAGGCGGCCCCGGTGGTTCAGGCACACCCGGCCGGGATCCCGCCGGTCGGGATCCCGGCGGCCGAGCCCGGCGGGGTCCGTTCCGCCGAGCGCCCGCGGTCCACCCCGCCGGTGCGAAAACTGGCCAAGGACCTCGGCGTCGACCTCGAAGCCGTCACCGGCACGGGGGAGCACGGGCTCATCACCCGCGACGACGTAAGGACCTTCGTCGGCGGCGGGGACCTGCCTGCGGCGGCACAGGAACTGGCCGGTGTGTCCACTCAGGATCCGGCGCCGGCGCAGGGTGCCCGCGAGACCCGGTCGCCGATCAAGGGCGTGCGCAAGTTCACCGCGGCCGCCATGGTGTCCAGTGCCTTTACCGCACCGCATGTAACCGAATTCCTGACCATCGACGTCACCCCCACGATGGAACTGCTGGCCCGGCTGAAGGCCAGCCGCGCGTTCGCCGGCTACAAGCTCACTCCGCTGACCATTGTGTCCAAGGCCGTGCTGATCGCGCTGCGCAACCACCCCACGCTCAACACCCGCTGGGATGAGGCGAAGCAGGAGATTGTCCAGTACAACTACGTGAACCTGGGCATCGCGGCCGCCACGCCGCGCGGCCTGACCGTCCCCAACATCAAGGATGCGGACCGGATGTCCCTGCTGGAGCTCTCCACGGCGCTCACCGAACTGACGGACACGGCGCGGGCCGGCAAAACCAGCCCTGCCAACCTCTCCGGCGGCACCATCTCCATCACCAACATCGGCGTGTTCGGCATCGACTCCGGCACCCCCATCCTCAACCCGGGCGAGGCCGCCATCCTGGCTCTCGGCGCGGTGCGGAAGATGCCCTGGGAGTACCGGGACGAGGTGGCGCTGCGCCAGGTCATGACGCTCAGCCTCTCCTTTGACCACCGGCTGGTCGACGGCGAACAGGGCTCCCGCTTCCTGCAGGACCTCGGCGCCATCCTGGCGGATCCGGGTATGGCGCTGGCCATGGTGTAACCGCCGGTCCGGCCACCACGGCAGTCCTGAACACCAGCAGGCTGCCGGCAGCTCCGTCCGAACTGACGGAGCAGCCGGCGGTTGTTTTCCGGCCGCTGTTGAACTCGGACGAGGGTGTGGCAGGAGGCCCGACCCGCAAAGTGGCCGGCCCCGGCGGCGGTCTGGGGATCTGGCTGGCCAGTTGTGCAGCTGCTCCGTTGTGCAGCTGCTCAGCTGTCGTCATTGGGGGCGGCAGCTGCGGTGCACACCCAACGCGCCCACGCAAATACCGCCGCAGCGCTGAGCGGTGCGGTCGTGCACGGATCCTGCTGTCGTTGACTGTCGGCACTTCAGTTGAGGCCCCCAGCAGTTCGCCGAAGATGGCCGCCATGGGGGTCCCGGACGCCGGCACGACGCTCCCGCCCAGTCACTTCCACGCGCACCGGCCGGCACCCGCGGAATCCAGCGGAACCCCGCGCATCCCTTTTGCGGAAACGGGTTCCGGAACCGAGTAACTGGGCTGGAACGTCGGGCTGCGTCCCGGTGGGAGGGAATAGCGAGTCAATTGGCCCCGGGGTTAGCCACTTGTGCTGGCCCCGCCCCGGGTAGATTACCGGCGTGCCGGCAGGCGCTGCGGGGTTTCGTGGTTGCGGTCCGGCAGATCCTTCGGGACGTGGTGTCAGCCCGGCGGCCACCACGCTAGTGGGCGCACCCGAATGGCCGCCATGGGAAGTGCCACAGCGGCCGTCTTGGGCGAATGGGCGCACCGAATGGGCGAGCCCAAGTGGGCGCACCCAAAACGTTGCCCGCCAGCTGTCCCCGGACCTGGCATACCCGGCCAACATATCGATGGTGCGCTCCGGCAACGTGCCCCCGGTTCGTGGCATCCCTGCCGAAACTCGCCATCGTCAGTGCGCTGGCGGTGCGGCCGGTGCCAGGAGTGCGGCCAGCGCCATGCTTTCGAGCAATGGCCTGGCGCGCCGGACGCCCATCCGGCGCCCGTGGCTGCGTACCGAGTGCGGGGTGGAGTTGATCAGGCCGAACGTGGCGTGGGCGCGCATCCGCAGCTCGGCGGCCTCGGTACCGGCGTGCAGTCCGGCCAGGACATCGACCCAGAGCTCCACATAGTTGCGCTGCAGCGTGCGGACCTCGGCCTGATCGTCGTCGGCAAGGTTGCTGAAGTCCTGGTCCTGGACCCGGATGACGTCGGGATTGCTGAGGGCAAAGTCCACGTGGAACTCCACCAGCCGGCGCAGGGCCGGCGCGGCGCCGTCGGACTCCGCAACAACCCGGTGGCCGCCGTCGAGCAGCTCCTGGCTGACGCTCAGCAGCAGCGCCCCGAGGACGGCCTGCTTGCCGGTAAAGTGCCGGTAGACGGCGGGTCCGCTGACGCCTGCCGCGGCGCCCAGGTCCTCAAGCGACACACGGTTGAAGCCGTCGACGGCGAACAGCGCGGCGGCCGCTGTCAGCAAGGCCTGCCGCCGGTTCTCCTTGGCCTGGCTCCGCTGGGTGGTTGGAGGCTGGGTAGTTGGAACCGGTAGCGCTACCGGTAGCGCTGGAACCGGCAGCGCTGGAACCGGCATGGCCGGAGGCCGCGGTCCGGTCTGGCTCATCTGGCTGGGCTCGGTCACCGGCACATCCCTCATCTCAAAAAGCCAGCTGCTCGCATGGCCCTGTGTTGGACATCACAGTTAATAGAGACTAACCTAAAACTCAGTTATGCGGTACTAACCGAAGTGGCCGGATCGGCCACGAAGCCGGGCCCCAGCACCAAGGCCGAGAACGGAAGCAGTCAATGCAGACAATCGCCAGCCAGGTGGACGCCTCGGGCGCCGCCTTCGCCGCGAACCGCGAGGCCCAGCTGGGACTGGCCCGCGAGCTGAAGGAACGCCTGGCCACTACGGCATTGGGCGGGCCCGAAAAGTCCCGGGAGCGCCACGTGGCCCGCGGCAAGCTCCTGCCCCGCGAGCGCATCAACCAGCTCCTGGACGAGGGCAGCCCGTTCCTGGAGATCGCACCGCTGGCGGCCAATGGCATGTACAACGACGATTCGCCCGGCGCCGGGGTTATTGCCGGGATCGGCCTGGTGCACGGCCGCCAGGTCCTGGTCATTTCCAATGACGCCACGGTCAAGGGCGGCACCTACTACCCGATGACGGTGAAGAAGCATCTCCGGGCGCAGGAAATCGCCCTCGAGAACCGGCTGCCGTGCATCTATCTTGTGGACTCCGGCGGCGCCTTCCTGCCGAAGCAGGACGAGGTCTTCCCGGACAAGGAGCACTTCGGCCGGATCTTCTTCAACCAGGCCAAGATGTCCGCGGCCAGGATCCCGCAGATCGCCTCCGTGATGGGATCCTGCACCGCCGGCGGCGCCTACGTCCCCGCGATGAGCGACGAGACCGTGATTGTCCGCAACCAGGGCACCATCTTCCTGGGCGGGCCCCCGCTGGTGAAGGCCGCGATCGGTGAGATCGTCACGGCCGAGGAGCTTGGCGGCGGCGATGTGCACTCGAAGATCTCCGGAGTGACCGACCACCTGGCCGAAAACGATGAGCATGCCCTCCAGATCGTCCGCGACATCGTCGCCACCCTGCCCCGGCCGGCTGCCCCGGCCTGGGACGTGGACACCGCCGTCGAACCTCTCGCGGATCCGGACGAGCTCTACGGCGCCGTCCCCACCGACGTCAACGCGCAGTACGACGTGCGCGAGGTCATCGCCCGGCTGGTGGACGGCAGCGGCTTCCACGAGTTCAAGAAGAACTACGGCACCACCCTGGTGACCGGCTTCGCGAAGCTGCACGGCCACCCCGTCGGGATCGTGGCCAACAACGGGGTGCTGTTCAGCGAATCCTCGCTCAAGGGCGCGCACTTCATCGAACTGTGTGACCAGCGCGGCATCCCGCTGATCTTCCTGCAGAACCTGTCCGGCTTTATGGTCGGCAAGGACTACGAGCAGGGCGGCATCGCCAAGAACGGCGCCAAGATGGTGACCGCCGTCGCCACCGCACGGGTGCCCAAGCTGACCATCGTGATCGGCGGATCCTTCGGCGCGGGCAACTACTCGATGTGCGGGCGGGCCTACTCGCCGCGCTTCCTCTGGATGTGGCCGGCGTCCCGGATCTCGGTCATGGGCGGCAACCAGGCCTCCGGCGTGCTGGCCACCGTGAAGCGTGACCAGTATGAGGCCCGGGGCGAGGAATGGTCCGCCGCGGACGAGGAAGCGTTCAAGGCCCCGATTAAGGCCCAGTACGAGGACCAGGGCAGCCCCTACTACTCCACCGCCCGCCTCTGGGACGACGGCGTAATCGACCCCGCGGACACCCGCACCGTCCTGGGACTGGCGCTCGACGTCGTCTCCCGCACCCCGCTGCCGGAGACCTCCTTCGGCCTATTCCGGATGTGAGCCAGCAATGACCATTTCTTCGCCGACTGCTACCTCCGCAACACCCACCAAGCCGCTGTTCGGTACCGTGCTCGTGGCCAACCGCGGCGAGATCGCGTGCCGGGTGATCCGCACCCTGCGCGCCCTGGGCATCCGTTCGGCAGCCGTCTATTCGGACGCCGACGCCGGAGCCCGGCACGTCCGCGAGGCAGACGTCGCCGTGCGGATCGGACCCGCGGCCGCCGCCGAGAGCTACCTGAAGATCGGGGCCATCATCCAGGCCTGCCGCGACACCGGCGCCGAGGCCGTGCACCCCGGCTACGGCTTCCTGAGCGAGAACGTCGACTTTGCCCGTGCGCTCGAGAAGGCCGGCATCACCTTCATCGGCCCCGGAGTCGAGGCCCTGAACGTCATGGGCGACAAGATCCGCTCCAAAAACCACGTCACGGGCTACGGCGTGCCGGTGGTCCCGGGCATCGCCGAACCCGGGATGACGGACGCCCGGCTCATCGAGGCCTCCACCGGCGTCGGCTTCCCGCTGCTGATCAAGCCCTCCGCCGGCGGCGGCGGCAAGGGCATGCACATTGTGGAACGGCCCGAGGACCTCGAAGCCACCCTGGCCACCGCCCGCCGGGTCGCGGCCAGCGCCTTCGGTGACGACACGCTGTTCCTGGAACGCCTCGTCCTGACCCCGCGCCACATTGAGGTCCAGGTCCTGGCGGACAACCACGGCAACGTTATCCATCTGGGGGAGCGCGAGTGCTCGCTGCAGCGCCGCCACCAGAAGGTCATCGAGGAAGCGCCGTCGCCGCTGCTGGAATCCTTGCCCGACGGCGCCGAAATCCGCGCCCGCCTCGGCGAGGCCGCCTGCAACGCCGCGCGCAGCGTCCACTATTCCGGCGCCGGCACCGTGGAATTCCTGGTCTCCGACAACGCCCCGGACGAATTCTTCTTTATGGAGATGAACACCCGCCTGCAGGTGGAGCACCCGGTCACCGAGATGGTCACCGGCGTCGACCTCGTCGAATGGCAGGTGCGGATCGCCGCCGGTGAGAAACTCACCGTCCGGCAGGACGACGTCGTGCTCACCGGCCACGCGGTGGAAGCGCGCGTCTACGCGGAAATCCCGGAACGCAACTTCATGCCCTCCACCGGAACCGTGCTGCTGCTGGACGAGATCCCCGGCCCCGCACAGCGCCCCAGCGCACCTCCCCGCAACGAAGCCGAAACGGCCCGCGGCCGCATCCGGGTGGACTCGGCCCTGATCGAGGGTCTCGAGCTCTCCGCCAGCTATGATCCGATGATCTCCAAGGTCATCGCGTGGGGGAAACACCGCACCGCCGCCCTGGACACCCTGGACGAGGCGCTCGCCGGGTACACCGCCCTCGGTGTGGACACCAACGTCGAATATCTCCGCCTGCTGATCAACGACGCCGACGTCCGCGCCGGCCGGCTCGACACCGGACTGATCGAGCGCAAAATGCCTGACTTCAGCTTCCGGCGCGTGGGCGACTTCGAGCTGGTGGCTTCCGCGTTATATGCGCTGGCCATGACGGAGCAGAACAATCCGGTCCCGGCAGCGGGTCCCTGGCAGCGCGGCGACGGCTGGCGTCTCGGCGCGCGTGCTCCCTGGCGGGTCAGCCTGGGAACATCCGATGGCGGCATCGGAACTGTGGGTGTGACAGGCCGTGCCGCTGGCGGTCCGGTCCTCGTCTCGGTAGGAGACGGCCCGCAACGGCCGGCCAGCCTGCAGTTCCTCAGGCGAAGTGGCGCGGTTTTGACGCTGGACGGCGAAACCCGGACGTACTCACTCGCGCCCGTCTACACCGGCCCCGTCACTCCGAGCTGGAGCAACCCGGTGCCGGGAGCCCCCACGGAGCTCTTCCTCGGCAGCGAGGGCTGGTCCTGCCGGCTTGAGGTGCTCACTCGCGAGAGCCGGCTGGACAGGGTGCTCGCCGCGATCGAACGCGAGGAGGGCGCCGCTGACCCGGCGGTGCGCTCGCCGATGCCCGGCACAGTGGTCTCCGTCTCCGTCAGCAACGGCGACACGGTGACGGCCGGCCAGGTGCTGCTTTCCGTGGAGGCCATGAAAATGGAACACCAGCTCGTGGCGCCGCTGGCCGGGACGGTGCATATCAGCATCAGCTCCGGCGACCTCGTCAAGCCGGACCAGGTGCTCGCCACCATCCACCCCGCCGTCCCGGCCGCCGCACCTCAGGCGGTTGATGCGGCGGAGGATGCAGCCGAGGACGCGATTGAGGAAGCGCCCTGGGCGCGGAGTAACACCTAACAGCTTCAGCACCATTGCGCAGACACCCGAACACTCAGACCCGACAGAGGAGTCACCCCATGCCAGATTTTGAACTCAGCGAGGACTACCAGGACCTCAGCGACACCGTCCGCGAATTCGCCGACCAGGTGGTGGCCCCGGTCTCCGCCAAGCACGACGAGGAACACAGCTTCCCCTACGAAGTCGTCTCCCAGATGGCCGACATGGGCCTGTTTGGCCTGCCGTTCCCGGAAGAATTCGGCGGCATGGGCGGCGACTACTTCGCCCTCGCCCTCGCCCTCGAACAGCTGGGCCGCGTGGATCAGTCCGTGGCGATCACCCTGGAAGCCGGCGTTTCCCTCGGCGCGATGCCGATCCACCGCTTCGGCAACGCCGCCCAGAAAGAGGAGTGGCTGCCGCTGCTGGCCTCCGGCAAGGCGCTCGCCGGCTTCGGCCTGACCGAACCGGAAGCCGGCTCCGACGCCGGCGGCACCAAGACCACCGCCAAGCTCGGTGGCGGGGAGTGGGTCATCAACGGCAACAAGGAGTTCATCACCAACTCCGGCACGGATATCACCAGGCTCGTCACCGTCACGGCCGTGACCGGCCAGGAGGAGCGCCCGGACGGCAGCATCAAGAAGGCGATCTCCACCATCCTGGTGCCCACCAACACCCCGGGCTTCACAGCGGAGAAGGCCTACAACAAGGTCGGCTGGAATGCCTCGGACACCCACCCGCTGACGCTCGACAACGTCCACGTCCCCGAGGCGAACCTGCTTGGCGCCCAGGGCCGCGGCTACGCCAACTTCCTCTCCATCCTGGATGAGGGCCGGATTGCGATCGCGGCCCTGGCCGTCGGTGCGGCGCAGGGCTGCGTGGACCAGTCGGTGAAATACGCCAAGGAGCGCAGCGCATTCGGGCAGAACATCGGAAAGTACCAGGCCATCGCCTTCAAGATCGCCCGGATGGAAGCCCGCGCCCACACCGCACGCCTGGCTTACTACGACGCCGCCGCCCGGATGCTCGCCGGCAAGCCATTCAAGACGCAGGCGGCCATCGCTAAGATGGTCGCAGGCGAGGCAGCCATGGACAACGCGCGGGACGCCACCCAGGTGTTCGGCGGCTATGGCTTCATCAACGAATTCACCGTGGCCCGCCACTACCGCGACTCCAAGATCCTTGAAGTCGGTGAGGGCACCACAGAGGTCCAGCTGATGCTGATCGCCCGCGAACTGGGGCTCTAACCCGGCCCGCCGGGCGCAACTTTCCACCCGATGGCCGAGCTGGTCGAGGCCCCCCGAAAGGATCGACGATGATTGACAAAGTTGTTGGCAGCGCTGCCGAGGCAGTGGCGGACATCCACGACGGCGCCTCGCTCGCCGTCGGCGGCTTCGGGCTCTGCGGGATTCCGGTTGCCCTGATCGATGCCCTGCACGGGCACGGCACGAAGGACCTGGAGACCGTCAGCAACAACTGCGGGGTGGACGACTGGGGGCTGGGGATCCTGCTGCGGGACGGCCGGATCCGCCGCACCATCAGCTCCTACGTGGGAGAGAACAAGGAGTTCGCCCGGCAGTACCTCTCCGGCGAACTTGAGGTGGTCCTCACCCCGCAGGGCACGCTGGCCGAGAAGCTGCGGGCCGGCGGGGCGGGCGTCCCCGCCTTCTACACCCCGGCCGGCGTCGGCACCCAGGTGTCCGACGGCGGACTGCCGCAGAAGTACGACGCCGACGGCAACGTGGTGATCGCCTCCGCCCCGAAGGAAGTCCGGAGTTTCAACGGCGCCGACTACGTTCTGGAAGAATCGTTGACGCCCGACTTTGGCCTCGTGCACGCCTGGAAAGGCGACCGGCACGGCAACCTCGTCTTCCACGCCACCGCGATGAACTTTAATCCGCTGTGCGCCATGGCAGGGAAGATCACCATCGCCGAAGTTGAGGAACTTGTGGAACCGGGGGAGCTGGACCCGGAACACGTCCACGTGCCGGGCATCTTCGTCCAACGGGTTGTGCTCGCGCCCGGGGCCGGGAAGCGCATCGAAAAACGGACGGTCACAGCGTCGCCGTCCGGGACCACGTCCGGGACCACGTCCCGCAGCACCGACCAGGCAGGAGCGTAACCGTGGAAACAAACAGTTCGCAGGGCGCACCGGCCCGTCCGGAAGCCGTCCGCCACGAATACCGGCGCTCCGCCGTCGAACATCCCGCCGGTAGCGAAGTCAAGGGCTGGACCCGCAACGAACTGGCCGCCCGGGTGGCGCAGGAACTGCACAACGGCCAGTACGTTAACCTCGGCATCGGGATGCCCACACTGATCCCCAACTACATTCCCGCCGGCATCGAGGTGGTGCTGCATTCCGAGAACGGTATCCTCGGCGTCGGTCCGTACCCGCGTGAGGACGAGGTCGATCCGGACCTGATCAACGCGGGCAAGGAAACTGTCACGGTCAACAAGGGCGCCGCGTTCTTCGACTCCGCCGCCTCGTTCGGCATGATCCGGGGCGGGCACGTGGATGTGGCCGTACTCGGCGCCATGGAGGTGGCGCAGAACGGGGACCTGGCCAACTGGATGATCCCGGGCAAGATGGTCAAGGGGATGGGCGGAGCCATGGACCTCGTCTTCGGCGCCAAGAAGGTGATCGTGATGATGGAGCACGTGGACCGGAACGGCAGGCCCAAGATCGTGGAACAGTGCACGCTCCCGCTGACCGGCAAAGCCTGCGTGGACCGGATCATCACCGACCTCGCCGTGATCGACGTCGTGACCGAGGGCGGCAGATCCCGGCTGGTACTGCGTGAACTGGCCCCCAACGTGTCGGTCGACGACGTGGCCGCGGCCACCGGGGCCGAACTTTTCGAGGAAGACCAGGAACTGACGGTATGACAACGGACCCCCAGCGCGTGATTGAACCCCGCGTGAGCGAACCCCGCGTGAGCGAACCCCGCGTCATTGAACCCCGCGTCATTGAACCCCGCGTGATTGAACAGCGGGGCCTCTACTTCGACGAGCTCGAGGAGGATGTGGTCTACGCGCACCGTCCCGGCCGGACCGTCACGGAGACGGACAACGTCCTGTTCACCACCATGACCATGAACACCCAGGCGCTGCACCTCGATGCCGCCTGGAGCGCTGACCAGCCCTTCGGCCAGCGGCTGATGAACTCGATGTTCACCCTGGCCACCGTGGTGGGGCAGTCCGTCCCGCAGCTGACCCAGGGCACCATCATCGCCCAGCTGGGCATGACGGATGTGTCCTTCCCGCACCCGATGTACCACGGCGACACGCTGTACACAGAGACCGTGGTGACCGGGAAGCGGCTGTCCTCCTCCCGGCCCGGACAGGGCATCGTGACCATGAAGCACACCGGCCGGAACCAGCACGGCGACGTTGTGGCCCTCGCCACCCGCAGCTGCCTGATGTGGACCCGTGAGGCGTTTAGCGCCGCCGCCAGCGAAGCCCGGAATGAACGCGCGCAAAAAGCGCAACAAGGAGATTAGACACATGAGCTTCCTGATGGGCCCCGCCCTGCTGTTCTGCCCGGCCGACCGCCCCGAGCGCTACCAGAAGGCGTCCGAGCGCTCCGATGGTGTGATCGTGGACCTCGAGGACGCCGTCGCCCCGGCCGACAAACAGCGTGCCCGCGGCGCCATCCTCGCCCAGCTCGGCGCTGAAGGTGACGTCCCGGAACTGGATCCGAGCCGCACCATCATCCGGGTCAATCCGGCCGGCACCGAGGCATTTGAGAAGGACATGCACTGCCTCAAGCACACCCCGTACCGCCACATCATGCTCGCCAAGGCCGAAAGCGCCGCCCAGCTCAAGGAACTTGAGGGCTACAGCGTGATTGCGCTGTGTGAGACCGCGCTGGGGGTTGTCAACGCCGCCGCCATTGCGGCCGAGCCCAATGTGGTGGGCCTGATGTGGGGCGCCGAGGATCTGCTCGCCTCCCTCGGCGGCACCTCCAGCCGGTTCGACGACGGCGCCTACCGTGCTGTCGCGCTGCACGCCCGCTCCGCCGTACTCCTGGCGGCCGCCGCCTTCGGCAAGGACGCCATCGATTCCGTCTACGTCAACATCCCGGACCTTGCGGGCCTGGCCTTGGAATCCCGCGACGCCGTCGCCTCGGGCTTCGGCTCCAAGGCCTGCATCCACCCGAACCAGGTGCCCGTGGTCCGCGAAGCGTACGCGCCGTCGGAAGCGGATGTTACGGCGGCCACAGAACTGCGCGAGGCTGCCGCCGCGGCAGGCAGCGGAGTGTTCCAGTACAAAGGCAAGATGATCGACGGCCCCATCCTCAAGCACGCCGACGCCACCCTCCGCCGAGCCGGGCACTAGTTCCAGGCAGGGGCCGCCCTGCTGACGCCTGCGGCGCGCAACCCGTGCCTCGGGGGCGTCCTGGGGCCTCGAACTGGAGGCTTCGACGGGTCTGAATATTCGTCGATTCGCCACGAATGGCCGGATTGACGGGTCCTGTAGCGGCCATCTGTGGCGAAAGGGTGCTCCGGTGGCACACGAGGTCCTGCCGCGGGGCTTTTTGATGTGGCAATGCCGGAGTTCGGTCTGAATTCGCCACGATTCGCCACGAATGGCTGGGTTGGCGGGTCCTATAGCGGCCATTTGTGGCGAATGGGTGCTCCTGTGGTCACACCAGCTCCTGCCGCGCGGTTTTTGGTGTGCCAATGCCGGAGTTTGGTCTGAATTCTCGTGAATTCTCGTGAATTCGCGTCGATTCGCCACGAATGGCCGGGTTGGCGGGTCCAGTAGCGGCCATTTGTGGCGAAAGGGTGCTCCTGGGCACTAGACCATTGCCCAGGCCGGTGCGGCCTGGACGTGGCCGGCCGGGTAATAAGTTGGATTCAGGGCAGACCCGAGTTCGGCACCGGGCCACGATCGCGGGGTAGTGAACTACGCGGGTCGGGGGAGCGCCATGAAATCGTCCGGCCCCAGGACGCAACTCGCATCCAGGCTGCCACTGAGCGGGAACCACCCCGGCACATGTCCGAAGTTGAACACCCGAACGAGATGGTAAACATCACGGTGGCCGCCACTTCAGCAGTCGACCACGCCGTTCGTTTTTCGGCCAAGGCCGCCCCCAGTCTTCATTTGTCCGCTTTCGGCCCAGGCTACAACACGCGCCCGCAGTCTGCCGGCCAGTCCCGTCCCGCGGGGCACGCCGAGCACAGAACGCGGTGCGGGATACTTAAGCCATGCAGCCGCGCAAGATCGTCCTCCTCGGGTCCACCGGTTCCATCGGCACGCAGGCGATTGACGTCGTCGACGGCGCCCCGCACCTTTTCGAGGTCGTCGCGCTCAGCGCAGGCGGCGGCAATCTGGAACTCCTGGCCCGGCAGGCCGCCCACACCCGCGCCCGGGCGGTCGGCGCCGCGTCCGGCGACGCGAAAACGCTGCAGGAACTGATCGACGACGCCGCCCGTGCGGCCGGGGTGACAGGCTACCGTCCCGAGATCATCACCGGACCGGACGCCTCCACCCGGATCGCGGAAATCGACGCCGACGTGGTGCTCAACGGCATCACCGGCTCCATCGGCCTCGCGCCCACCCTGGCCGCGCTCAAATCCGGCGCCACCCTGGCCCTGGCTAACAAGGAGTCCCTGATTGTGGGCGGCGCGTTGGTGAAAGCCGCGGCACGCGATGGCCAGATTGTCCCGGTGGACTCCGAACACTCCGCGATCGCCCAGTGCCTGCGCTCCGGCACCGCCGCCGAGGTGGATCGGCTGATCCTCACCGCTTCCGGCGGCCCGTTCCGCGGCAAGACCCGGGACGAACTCCGCGGCGTCACCCCGCAGGAGGCACTGGCCCACCCCACCTGGGACATGGGCCTGATGGTCACCACCAACTCCGCCAGCCTCGTCAACAAGGGCCTGGAGGTGATCGAGGCGCACCTGCTCTTCGACATCCCGCTGGAGCAGATCGACGTGGTGGTCCACCCCCAGTCCGTGGTGCACTCCATGGTCCAGTTCATCGACGGCTCCACGATAGCCCAGGCCTCCGCGCCGGACATGCGCCTGCCCATCGCCCTGGGCCTCGGCTGGCCGGACCGTGTGCCCAAGGCCGCGCAGGCCTGCGACTGGACCAAGGCCACCAGCTGGACCTTCGAGCCGCTCGACACCGTGGCCTTTCCCGCCGTCGGGCTGGCTAAAGACGCCGCAAAGCAGGGGAGCACCTTCCCCGCCGTGTTCAACGCAGCGAACGAAGAAGCTGTTATGGCGTTCCACGCCGGCCGGATCCGCTTCACCGACATTGTCGATACCATCGAAGCCGTACTCAGCGAACACACAGGATCCTCCGGGCTGACGGTGGAGTCCGTGCTGGATGCTGAACGATGGGCACGCGCCCGCACCCACGATCGTTTAGCCGTCAGAAGCGTCTAGGAAGCAGCAGAACACAGCATGAGCCCAGTACTCCTCTTTATCCTCGGTGTCGTCTTTGTGGCGATCGGCATCGCCGTGTCCATTGCCCTGCACGAGGTGGGGCACCTGCTGCCGGCCAAGCTCTTCAAGGTCCGCGTCACCAAGTACATGATCGGCTTCGGCCCCACACTCTGGTCCCGGAAGAAGGGCGAGACCGAGTACGGCTTCAAGGCCATCCCGTTGGGCGGCTTCGTCTCCATGATCGGCATGTACCCGCCGAACAAGGAGGACGGCACCGTCCGGCCCTCCAGCACCGGCATGTTCCAGAGCCTCGCCTCGGACGCCCGCTCGATGGCCCACGAGGAAATCGGCCCCGAGGACGGGAACCGCGTCTTCTACCGGCTTCCGGTCTGGAAGAAAATCATCATCATGCTCGGTGGCCCGGCCATGAACATGCTGATCGGACTTGCGCTGACGGCCGTGCTGCTGATGGGATTCGGCATCGCCACCCAGACCACCGCCGTCGCCGACGTCTCCAAATGCCAGGTCAAGGCCGGCGAGACCGTGGACCCGAACTCTGCCGACTGCAAGCTCACACCGGCCGCCGCGGCGGGACTCAAGCCCAACGACACCATCACCTCCTTCGACGGCAAAACCGTCACCAGCTGGGACGAACTCACCGGCTGGATCCGCGCTTCGGCGGGCAGGCAGGTCAGCATCACGGTGGAGCGCGACGGCGCCGCCATCACCACTACCGTCACGCCGGTGCTCTCCGCCCGCCCGGTGGTCGGCGACGACGGCCGGCAGGCCAAGGACGCCGACGGCAAGCTCCAGTACCAGGATGTCGGCTTCCTCGGCATCGGCGCGCAGACAACGCTGGTACCGCAGCCGGCGTCGACCGTGCTTCCGATGGCGGGCGAGAACATCCGGCAGATCGCCGGCGTCGTGTTTAACCTTCCGGCCCGTGTGGCCGGCGTGGCGCAGGCCGCCTTCAGCGATGAACCCCGCGACCCCAACGGCCCCATCAGCGTCGTCGGGGTGGGGCGCGTGGCCGGCGAGGTCGCCGCCATGGAACAGGTTCCGCTGCAGTCCCGCTTGGCCGCGTTGGTGGGACTGTTGGCCGGCCTCAACTTCGCGCTGGCCGTGTTCAACCTGATTCCGCTGTTGCCTCTCGACGGCGGCCACGTTGCCGGCGCGCTCTACGAGGGGGCCCGCCGCAGGATCGCCAAGCTCTTCGGCCGCCCGGACCCCGGCGCGTTCGACATCGCCAAGCTGCTGCCGGTGACCTATGTGGTGGCGGTGCTGCTGATGGGCATGGGGGCGCTGCTGATCTACGCGGACATCGTCAAGCCGGTCAACCTCTTCGGCTGAGGCCACCAGTCGTTGGAACCGGAATTCGTTGATTTACTCCTCTAAGCTTATTTCGGCTTATTTTGAATAATCAGTTGAAAATGATTGATTATTGAAGATCAGCCTTCTAAGCTGGGGCTATGTACGTCATGACCATCGACCAGCGCGGCAGTACTACCGACGTCGACCGTGTCCCTGGCCTGCTCGCGGAACTGGCGGCGCTGTCCACCGCGGGGCGCTTCGAACGCTCCGTCGGCGACGAGGTCCAGGGTGTTGTGGAACGCCCCGGTGAAGTCGTGGAGATCGCCCTGCATGCCCTGCGGAGCGGCCGCTGGTACGTGGGGATCGGCGTCGGAAGGGTGGACCTGCCCTTGCCCGCCAGCCCGCGTGAAGGATCCGGACCTGCTTTCGTGGCGGCCCGGCTGGCCGTGGACAAGGCCAAGTCCGCCGCCGCCCATGTGCCCCTCGCCGTGGTCTCCGGCGGCCTGCGCAGGGGAGAAGCTGCCCCGTCCGCGGACGGCTCGTCCGGAGCCCGGGCCTGCGCAAACGCAGAGGCGGTGCTGCGGCTGATCGGCCGCCTGGTCCAGGACCGGACCGCGGCCCAGTGGAAAGTAGTGGATGTGCTGCGCTCGGTCCAGTCCGGCCAGTCCGGCACGTCTGGCACGCACGGCACGCAGAAAATTGCGGCCAAAAATCTCGGAATCACGGAACAATCGGTGAGCCGTGCACTGCTGCGCTCCGGCTGGCAGGAAGAATGGGCGGCGAGACCCGCAGCCGAAATGCTGCTGTCCCTCGCCCACGGACTGATTGCCGGCTCGGACACCACCGCGCCCGAGGAAACCAGCTCCCGGGACACCAGCGCCCGGGACACCAGCGCCCGGGAAAACAGCACAGAAGGAGATCGGTGAACGCCCTCTGGATCACCCTGGCCCTGCTCCTGGCAGGTTTCGCCGGCTGGCCTGTGACGGCCATCGTCTTCCGGCTCGCCCGCACCATCGATGACCGGGCCGACGCCGGCGCTGCCGCCGTCGGCGCGGGAGACCCCGCGGATGACCCCGCCGCGGACGTCACAGTCGATCCTAGCGCCGGGCCGGAAACGGGGCCGGCGCAGGACGCAGCGTCCGGACCCGCAGCCGCCGGGAGCGCGGGAGCCAGCGAAGCCGCGGCGGCCGGGAGCGCGGGAGCCAGCGAAGCCGCGGCGGCCGGGAGCGCGGGAGCCAGCGAAGCCGCAGCGGCCGCAGCGGTCAGCAGTGCCCGCATCCTGCGCGGCGGCGCGATCATCGGCGTCCTCGAGCGGCTGGCGGTCTGCACCGCGATCCTCACCGGCCAGCCCGTCGCCATCGCTTACGTCGTCGCCATCAAGGGACTCGGACGCTTCGCCGAACTGAAGGAGACGCCGGTGGCCGCGGAACGTTTCATCATCGGTACCCTCACGTCCATGCTGTGGGCGGCCGGCATCGCCGCCCTGGCCAAGGTATTTTTCCTCGGCTGACGCGGCATCCTGCCGACACGGGACAGCCGTCACCGCCCGGATGGCAACCCGTCCGGATGGGTACTCAGGCGAGCGGGGAGATAGTGTATTCATATGACTGTTTTTGCTGTTGAGTACGTATATGACGCCGAATCCTCCGAAGCCCGCGCCACCAGCCGCCCCGCGCACCGCGAATGGACCGCGGAACTTGCCCGGGACGGCAAGCTGCTGGCGAGCGGGCCCTACGGTGACGGCGCCGGAGCCCTGCTCATCTTCAAGGCTGCCGATGAGACGGCCCTGAACGAGCTCCTCAGGCAGGACCCGTTCGCGGCCGCCGGCGCCATCTCCGGCACCCGCACCACCGCCTGGGCTCCCGTGACCGGCCTCCTGGCCGATCACGCCGCCTAGCCCGTCCCGCTACAGACCTTCGATCCTTCGAGCCGTTACTTCGATGCCGTTACTTCCACACAAGGAGTCCATGTGACCTCGGTCAGCCTGGGAATGCCGTCAGCACCGCCCCCCGTTCTTGCACCGCGTCGGAAGACCCGCCAGATCAAGGTGGGCTCCGTCGGCGTCGGCTCCGATTCCCCCATCAGCGTGCAGTCGATGACCACCACGCCCACCACGGACATCAACGCCACACTGCAGCAGATCGCCGAACTCACCGCTTCCGGCTGTGACATCGTGCGCGTCGCCTGCCCGTCCGCCGACGACGCCGCGGTGCTGTCGATCATCGCCAGGAAGTCCCAGATCCCGGTCATCGCGGACATCCACTTCCAGCCGAAGTACGTCTTCGCCGCGATCGAAGCGGGCTGCGCCGCGGTCCGCGTGAATCCCGGCAACATCCGCAAGTTCGACGATCAGGTCAAGGATATTGCCCGCGCCGCGAAGGACCATGGCACCTCGATCCGCATCGGCATCAACGCCGGCTCCCTCGAGCCCGGCATCCTGAAGAAGTACGGCAAGGCCACCCCGGAAGCCCTCGTGGAATCCGCCGTCTGGGAAGCCTCATTGTTTGAGGAGCACGGGTTCCACGACTTCAAGATCTCGGTCAAGCACAATGACCCGGTCATCATGGTGGCCGCCTACGAGATGCTGGCCGAACGGGGCGACTGGCCGCTGCACCTCGGTGTCACCGAGGCCGGCCCGGCGTTCCAGGGCACTATCAAGTCCGCCACCGCCTTCGGCGCCCTGCTCTCCCGCGGCATCGGCGACACCATCCGGGTTTCCCTCTCCGCCCCGCCGGTCGAGGAAATCAAGGTGGGCAACCAGATCCTGCAGTCACTCAACCTGCGCCCGCGCAAGCTTGAGATTGTTTCCTGCCCGTCCTGCGGCCGCGCCCAGGTGGACGTGTACACTCTCGCTGAACAGGTCACCGCAGGCCTGGAAGGCATGGAGATCCCGCTGCGCGTCGCCGTCATGGGCTGCGTCGTCAACGGCCCCGGCGAAGCCCGCGAAGCCGACCTCGGTGTTGCCTCCGGCAACGGCAAGGGCCAGATCTTCGTGCGGGGAGAGGTCATCAAGACTGTCCCTGAGGACCAGATTGTTGAGACACTGATCGAGGAAGCCATGCGTATCGCCGAAGAGATGGGGGAGGCCGATGGCAAAGATGCTGTCAAGGGTAGCCCCGTGGTTAGCGTCTCGTAAGGACGGCGCCGCTCCCGGCGTCGTAGTCCGGGTCCTCGGGGGCCCGGACACTGCACAACTGCTGGACTTGGCGCGGCAGAACGCCGTCGCCAACGTCTTTATCCTTTCCCATCTGCAGATCGCCGGATCGGCGTCCCCCACCGCCGGGGGCGCCAGTATTCTTGGCGTGTTCGACGGCGGGGAGCTCCTCGGTGCCTGCTGGGCCGGCGCCAATCTGGTGCCGGTGCAGCTCGACCCGGACTTCGCGGGGATCGTCGCGGCGGCCGCGCACCGCCTGGGCCGGCGGTACGCCTCGATCTTCGGCCCGGCAGGGACGGTGCTTGCCCTCTATACCGAGCTGGAACGGCTGGGCCTCAACGCCCAGGAAATCCGGGACGACCAGCCGTTGATGACCATCTCCGGACCGCCCGCAGTCCCGCCGAACCCGTTGCTGGGATTCGGCCAGCTGGCCGATTTCGACCGGATCCTGCCGGCCTGCGCCGCCATGTTCGAGGAGGAAGTAGGCTATTCGCCCTATCTCGGCGGCCGGGAGTACTACAGCCGCCGGGTGAAGGCATTGATCCGCCAGGGGCATTCGCTGGTCCACCTGAACACGGACGGCGAAGTGATTTTCAAGGCTGAACTCGGCGCGGTCACCCCGGAAGTGACCCAGGTCCAGGGTGTCTGGATGAACCCGGATTTCCGTGGCCAGGGCCTGAGCGCCGGGTACATGGCCGCCGTCGTGGTCCGCGCCCAGGCCCTAGCGCCGGTGACGAGTCTCTACGTCAACGACTTTAACGCCCGGGCCCGCGCCAGCTACGAGCGCGTCGGCTTCCACCGGGTGGGCACTTTCGCGACCGTACTTTTCTAGGCGCCCTGTCCGGATGAGCAGAGGGGTAAGCGGTGAAGACGAGGCAGCTGCCAACGCATTCCATCTGAGGGAGGGCGCCCACGGTGCATGCGTTTCCTTGGACCCCTGACGAACTAACGAAAATGCCCGCTGGCGCCCTCACCTGACGTTACCTCGCGCAGCGGCTCCGGCGTCACCAGCCCATTTGCCTGTTCCGGAGCACCCTCCAGTAGATAGGGCAACGCCACGGAACGCAGAGCCAACAATATGGCGGTGTTGGGGCCGCAGAGCCATGCCATAACGGGAATGGCCAGCCGGATACGGCCAGGGGGCTTCCAGCGGTGATGGCGTGGCCCCTCCGTGTCCGGGCTGACGGTAGATTAGTACCCAGACGCTTTGA
Organism: Arthrobacter sp. CG_A4; assembly: GCF_035985125.1. Classification (NCBI taxonomy): domain Bacteria; kingdom Bacillati; phylum Actinomycetota; class Actinomycetes; order Micrococcales; family Micrococcaceae; genus Arthrobacter; species Arthrobacter sp. CG_A4. The sequence continues at coordinate 31,481 of NZ_JAXCID010000026.1, forward strand.
CCGGTGTGACCGGTTTCGCCCGCACCTCCCAGAAATGGATGGATACCCCGTGGTCCTTCGACTCTCCAAGCTGTTCCTGCGCACCCTGCGTGAAGATCCTGCCGACGCCGAGGTGGCCAGCCACCGGCTCCTCGTCCGCGCCGGCTACATCCGCCGGGCCGCGCCGGGCATCTACACCTGGCTGCCGCTGGGACTGAGTGTGCTGCGCAAGGTTGAGCGGGTCATCCGCGAGGAAATGACCGCCATCGGCGCGCAGGAAGTCCACTTCCCGGCGCTGCTGCCCAAGGAGCCCTACGAGGTCACCAACCGCTGGACCGAATACGGCGAGGGAATCTTCCGGCTCAAGGACCGCAAGGGCAACGACTACCTGCTCGCGCCCACCCACGAGGAAATGTTCACCCTCCTGGTCAAGGATCTGTACTCCTCGTACAAGGACCTGCCGCTGAGCATTTACCAGATCCAGAACAAGTACCGAGACGAGGCGCGCCCCCGGGCCGGCCTGCTGCGCGGCCGTGAATTCATCATGAAGGACTCCTATTCCTTCGACGTCGACGACTCCGGCCTGGACGCCAGCTATGCCGCGCACCGCGGCGCGTACCTGAAGATCTTCAAACGCCTCGGCCTTGACGTGATTCCGGTCGCTGCTACGGCCGGCGCCATGGGCGGCTCCAGGAGCGAGGAATTCCTGCACCCCACAGAGATCGGTGAGGACACCTTCGTGCGCTCCGCCGGTGGCTACGCGGCCAACGTCGAGGCCGTCACCACGGTGGTCCCCGCGGACATCGACTTCACGAACGCCCCGGCCGCGGAAGTCCGGGATACCCCGGACACCCCCACCATCGACACGCTCGTCGACGCCGCCAACCTCCTCGTTCCCCGCGCGGAGTCCGACGGCGGCGCCTGGACCGCCGCGGACACGCTCAAAAACGTCGTCCTCGCCGTCACCCTGCCCACCGGGGTACGCCAGATCGTGGTCATCGGCCTGCCGGGCGACCGCGCCGTCGACCTCAAGCGCGTCGAGGCGACCATCGGTTCGTTCCTGCCGATCGCCGGCGAGATCATGCTCGAAGCCGCCAACGAGGATGACCTCAAGAAGCAGCCGCTCATCGTCAAGGGCTACCTCGGCCCGGGCCTGTCCCCGGACGCGCCACTGCTGGGCACCGAGGGTGCCGCCAAGCTGCTCTACCTCGTGGATCCCCGCGTCGTCAGCGGTTCGGCCTGGATTACCGGCGCCAACGAGGCCGGCAAGCACGTCTTCGGCCTCGTGGCCGGACGCGACTTCGGCTGGGACGGCGTCATCGAGTGCACCGAGGTCCGCGCCGGTGACGAGGCCCCGGACGGCTCGGGTCCGCTGGAAACCGCCCGGGGCATCGAGATGGGCCACATCTTCCAGCTCGGCCGCAAGTACGCTGAAGCCCTCGAACTCAAGGTCCTGGACCGGAACGGCAAGCAGGTTGTGGTCACCATGGGCTCCTACGGCGTGGGCGTCACCCGCGCCGTTGCCGCCCTGGCCGAGTCCAACCACGACGAGAGGGGCCTCGTCTGGCCGCGCGCCGTCGCGCCGGCCGATGTCCACGTGGTGGCCGTGGGCCGCGGCGAGGAAATCTTCGCAGCCGCCGAAAAGCTGTCGCTGGAGCTCGAAGCCGCCGGCCTCGACGTCATCTATGATGACCGCCCCAAGGTATCCCCGGGGGTGAAGTTCGGCGACGCCGAGCTCGTGGGCGTCCCCACCATCCTCGCCGTCGGGCGCGGGCTCGTGGACGGCGTCGTGGAGATCAAGGACCGCCGCAGCGGCAACGCCGAAAACATCGCCGTGGACAAGGCTGTTGACTTTTGTGTCAACGCCGTCCGCAACAACTAACCCGCTGTCCCGGCAGGCGTGGTTTCCGGACTTGAGTCGATTGAGCTCAGCACCCTCATCCTGATCGTGGTGGCCGGTTTCGCCGCGGGCTGGGTCGACGCCGTCGTGGGCGGCGGCGGACTGATCCAGCTCCCGGTGATGCTGCTGGTCCCGGGCATCAGCCCGGTGCAGGCACTGGCCACCAACAAGATGGGGTCCATTTTCGGGACCACAACCAGCGCCGTCACGTACTACCGCCGCGTCCGGCCGGACCTGCGCACAGCCCTGCCCATGGCGGTGATCGCCCTGGCCGGCAGCTTCGGCGGGGCGGTGCTCGCGGCCACCCTCCCGGCGAGCGTGTTCAAGCCGATCATCGTGGCCGCGCTGGTCGCCGTCGCACTGTTCACGGCTTTCCGCCCGAACGTGGGGGAGCTGACCAGGCTGCGGCATGACGGCCACCGGCACTACGTCCTTGCCTGCCTGATCGGGGGCGTGATCGGTTTTTACGACGGACTGATCGGCCCGGGGACCGGCTCCTTCCTCATCATCGCGCTCGTCTCGGCGATGGGTTACGCCTTTCTCGAGGCCAGCGCCAAGGCCAAGATCGTGAACGTAGCCACCAACGCCGGCGCGCTGCTGTTCTTTGTGCCGCACGGCGCCGTGCTCTGGGGCCTCGGGCTGGTGCTCGGCGCGGCGAACATGGCCGGCGGTTACCTCGGCGCGCGGACGGCCGTCAAACAGGGAAGCAAGTTCATCCGGATTGTCTTCCTCGTGGTGGTGGCCGCCCTGATCCTCAAGCTCGGTTCGGACATCTGGCAGGACAGTTTCGCCTGACCTGTGCCTGGACGGACGCTTCTTCGGCCGGGTCACCCGCGGTGTCCTCCCGCGGCCTCTGCCGCTGGCCCTCCCAGAAGCGTGGGTGCGGGCGTAGCATGCAGCTATGTCAGCACCTGAAGAACGCTACAGCGATGCCCTGGCGGCGGCGGCCCGGTATGCCCGCGAATGGCTGGAGAGCCAGGGAACACGCCCTGTGGGTCCGCGCGTCACCGCGGGGGACCTGGCGGCCGACTTCGGCGGCCCCCTGCCCGCGACTGGCATGCCGGCCGCGGACGTCATCGACTATCTGGCCACCAGGGCCGAACCGGGGCTGATGGCCATGCCCTCCGGACGCTTCTTCGGCTGGGTCATCGGCGGCACCCTGCCTGCGGCACTGGCCGCGGACTGGCTGGTCAGCGCCTGGGACCAGAACGCCGGGATGCGCTACGCCACCCCGGCCACCGCGGCCATCGAGGAGGCCGCCGGCGGCTGGCTCCTGGAGCTGCTGGGTCTCCCGGCGGAGTCCGACGTCGGCTTCACCACGGGCGCCACCATGGCCAACTTCACCGGCCTCGCCGCGGCGCGGTGGCGCCTGATGGCCGAAGCCGGCTGGGATCTTGACGGCGACGGCCTCGCCGGAGCGCCGAAAATCCACTGCTTTGTGGGGCAGGAACGGCACGACACCATCGACCTCGGCCTGCGGTACCTCGGGCTGGGCCGGCCCACGCCCGTTCCGGCGGACCGGCAGGGCCGCATCATCCCCGCGGAACTGGACCGCGCCCTTGAACGTGCGCTGGACGGCGCCCCCAGCCGCGCGAACAGGTCCGGCCGGGCCCCGGCGCTGGTCTGCCTGCAGGCCGGGAACCTGCATTCCGGCGCCTTTGACCCTTTCGCCGAGGCGATCGCCGTGGCGAAATCGCACGGCGCCTGGGTGCACGTGGACGGTGCCTTCGGGCTCTGGGCCGCGGCCGTCCCCGAGCTGTCCCGTCTCACAGCAGGCCTGCAACTGGCCGATTCCTGGGGCACCGACGCGCACAAAACCCTCAACGTCCCCTACGACTGCGGCATCGTCGTTGTCCGGGACGCCCAGGCCCTGCGCTCCGCCATGGGCGTGCACACGAGCTACCTGATCCACGAAGGGGGTGGTGCTGCGGACCCGTTCGAGAAGGTTCCGGAGCTGTCCCGCCGTGCCCGCGGGGTGTCTGTCTGGGCCGCCCTGAAGTCCCTGGGCCGGGACGGCGTCGCCGGCCAAATCCGCGAACTGGTGCGGCGCGCCGGGCAATTGGCGGAGCAGCTCTCCGCGCTGGACGGGGTCGAGGTGCTCAACGACGTCGGCTATACCCAGGTGTCGCTGGCCTTCGGGGACGACGCCGTCACGCGAGCGGTGACCGCCCGGATCATCAGCGACGGCCGGGTGTGGATGTCCGGCTCGCGCTGGCGGGACCGGGACATCCTGCGGATCTCGGTCAGCAACTGGAGCACGGACGACGCCGATGTGGCGGTCGCCGTCGACGCCGTCCGGGACGCGCTGGCGGCGGTCCGCAGCTAGCGCGCTTTGTCAATAGTTCGTCCGGGAGTCCTGGCCCGGGGGTAACGGGGTGCAGGTCCCCGGTGGCCCGGGCGCGGTGGCACGGCCCACGGGGACATGCCCCGCGCCGGGGCCGGCGGGTGGACATAGTGTCATTGTGCCCAGTCCCGGGCGCGAAGAATGGGCATGTCCCGCTGGGCTGGCCAATTGGGCGCGGGGGCACGGCCCACGGGGACATGCCCCGCGCCGGGGCCGGCGGGTGGACATAGTGTCATTGTGCCCAGTCCCGGGCGCGAAGAATGGGCATGTCCCACGGGAGCGGAAAGGTCTTGGCGCCGCCTACACCCCCGACGAACTTACGGGAAGGCCCGGCGGACCGTTCAGCCGGGCGATGCTCCGGGCGCCGGCAGCTCGTGCGGCGCGGGCAGCCCCGGCAGGGTGCGTCCGGCGAGCGTGCTGGCGACCCAGAGTGAGCGGGCGAGGTCCCCCGCGTGGCGGGGCTTCGAGGCATAGCCGAGGGCGTTCTCCACCTCACGGGCGAGGCTCCACTGCCGTGCGGTTTCGGAGTCGAGCCCGGCGGCCGTGCTGAAGTCCCGGCAGCGCTCCAGGAGGGCGCGCCGGGGATCCGCCCGTGACAGCTCCGGGATCCGGTTCCACAGCACGGGGGCGACGGCGAACTCCGCTTCGCCGATCATGGGCTGGGGATCAATCGCGGCGAAGCCGTTGGTGCGCTCCCGGCTCCCCTCCCCGCGCGGCCGGGCCAGGATATTCAGGTAGTGCAGATCCGTATGCACCAGCACGTCCTTGCCGGCGCGGCGGCCGACGGCGCCGCGCGTCTGGCAGACCTCGAGCGCGGCTTCCAGCAGCCAGCGCGGGAAAGGCCGGGCGAGTTCTTCCCAGCTCTGCGGCAACTCATCGCTCCATTGTTCGGCCCGGGCCGCTATGTGCTCGAATTCCCGCCACTCCGCACGGCCGTCGGGCACCAGGCTGAGCCGGCGCAGCAGGGTTCCCCACACGGGCACGGCGGTCTCCATGGGGGCGTCCTGCAGGGAGCGCACGGCGTCCAGGCGATCCAGCAGCATTGCGCCGGCGCCGGCATCGGCCGCCAGCAGGCGGACGGCGCCGTCGCCGCCCCACAAGGTGAGGGCGTGCCGTTCCACGAGCGCTTCCTGGTGCGGATAGGCGATCTTCAGGACGGCGCCTTCCCAGCCCCCGCCGTGCCCGCCCAGCCGGCGCACCGGGACCACGATGGCCCCGTGGCCGTTCCACGGCAGGGTGCCGGGAACCAGGTCAAGCTCGAGCTGCCAAAGCGCCAGGCAGTGCCTGACCAGACGGGGGAGCGACGCCAGCCAGTCCCGTCCGCTGGCGTGGCTGCCATAGCGTCGGGCGAGGTCGGGCGAGATCGGGACGTCAGCGGTGGGGCTCATCGGATCCAGCGTAGCCGCTGCTGGACGGCGAGGCCCGGCCACCGCTGCCGCGGCGCGCGGGGGCACCGGGGATCAGACGATGCCGCTGGCCCCGAGCCAGTTGCCGATCAGGAACGTCGCCACCAGTGCCACAGCGCCGCCAACCACCACCCGAAGCGCCGCCTTCATCTTCGAGCCGCCGCCGATCCACGCCCCCAGCGCACCGGTCGCCGCCAGTGCCACGAGCACCGCCACGAAGGTCAGCGGGACGCGGACGTTCTCCGGCGGCAACAGGATGGCGAGCATGGGGAGGATGGCGCCGATGAGGAACGCGATAGCGGAGGCGAGCGCCGCGTGCCAGGGGCTGACGATGTCCGTCTCGTTGATGTTGAGTTCGGCGGAAAGGTGGGCGCCGAGGGCATCGTGGGCGGTGAGTTCCTTAGCGACGGTACGGGCCGTGTCCGCACTGAGGCCCTTGCCCTGGTAGATGGCGGTGAGCTCCTCGAGCTCTTCCTCGGGCTGCTCGGCCAGTTCGCGCCGCTCCTTCTCGATCAGGTCCTGCTGGCTGTCCTTCTGGCTGCTGACGGACACGTACTCGCCCAGGGCCATGGAAATCGCGCCGCCCACGACGCCGGCAGCACCGGCGACGAGGATGGGGCCGGAATCAGTTGTGACGCCGGCGACGCCCACCACGATCGCCGCGACGGAGACAATGCCGTCATTGGCGCCCAGGACACCCGCACGGAGCCAGTTCAGCCGCTGCGCGATGTCGTTGTGGTGGGGCTCGTTCTCATGAAGGGTGGCTGCGGCTTGACTGTTCATTGCTCCAGCAAAGCACTAGCGCTGCCGGCTGGCCAGTGTGATGAGGCTAAGCAAAGTAAGCCCGGGCTTCCGGGGCATCATCAGCTCCGACGCGCCGTCAGCCGCCCGGGGAAGGAGTCACGCCGGGTGACGGCAGCCCCGGGAACCCCGCCGGGTCTGCCGCCAGGCCGGGGAGCGCACCGGTCCCGGAACCCCAGAGAGCGGACCGCCGTGCGGCACTCACGAGTCCGGCGATCGCCCACCGGCGGGTCTCACCCTCGCTCAGGGCCACCAGATCCCCGTAGACAGTCAGCGTCGAGGCTTCCAGCCCTCCAAGGCCCGCGGCGGGCGAGGCCAGAAACGCAGGCGCCATGGTGTAGCCGGCTTCCCGCGGCGGTACCGGGGCGCAGTGCACCCGGCTCAGGGACTCTGCGCCGGTGGCAAGGGCTTCGTGCCGGGCCAGCAGTTCCGACGCCAACGTCGCCGCCGTGCCGCTGAGCCGGGTCAGGGCCACCTGATAGCCGTACACGGTCTCGTGTTCGCGCCGCACTGTCGCCGCAAGCGCGCCGGGCAGACTGGCCTCGCCGTCGGACGGGCCGGACGACGACGGGGACGCCGGTTTGCCGGTGCAGGCGCCTGATGGCCGGGGACCCGGAGGGTCGGCCGGCGGGGGAGCCGGGGCGCCGGTGGCGGCGGCCAGCGACGAGGCCTGCAGTAGCTGGGCGGTTCCGACAGACGCCAGAAGCCGTGCCATGCCGCCGTCGGCCACGGCCGCGTCGGCGAGCCGTTGCGAGGCGCTGGACGCCAGCTCGGTTGCCAGCGCGGGCGCCGAAGAGGCAGCCGTCGCGGGCAGGCTAGCAGCTGGCGGAGCAGCAGGCGAAGGTGTAGACGAAGGCGTGGCCGGGACCGGCGAAGCAAAGGATGCCGGTGCACTTTGGCCCGGCACCATCTCGCCGGGCAGCAAGTCACCCGGAAGCAGGAGGGCCCGGGCCTGGCTTGTCAGCAAACTCACAGTCCGCGCCACGGCGGGTTGTCCGGTGCCGCCGGCGGACCGGCCGAGTTCCGCGCCGGCAGCCCTGAGCCGCATCGCGTCGGTGAGCGCCGCTGCCCTGGCCTGCTCGGAAAAGGGCGGTGCGGCGGGCTCCGGGGGGCTGCCGGGCGTCAGGGCCAAGCCCAGGCTGGCCACCACCAGGGCGAGGACGCTGAGGAGCGCGATGCGCGCGAAGAGCTCCCGTCCCCGCTTTTCCCCGGTGTCGTCGTTCACAACAGACCATATTGTCATGGTTGGCATGCCGGCCGGGAACTGAAGTGCACCACGGCGCCTGGAAAATCGCTACGCTAGTACCCACAACATCATCTAGCGGGAGGCGGCCGGCATCATGACCAACGCAGAAGCCACGACTTCGACAGACCGGACCGGGACGGGTAAGGCTGAAGCCGCACCCGCACACAACTTCGAGGCCGAGCGGCTGCACGCCCTCCTCGAGCCCGAAGTGCTGGCGAACCGGCTGTATCTGGAGGACGTCTCCATTCACGTCGCCGGCGCCAACCGGGTGGTCCACGTGGTGGTGGACCTGCCGCAGGAGGAAACCGGTGGAGTTGGCCTCGACGTTATCGCCGAGATCTCCAAGACCCTCTCCGACACCCTGGACAACGATCCCAGCACGGACTCGCGCCCCTACGAGCTTGAGGTTTCCTCGCCCGGCGTCGGGCGTCCCCTCACCGAAGAGCGGCACTGGCACCGGGCCCGCGGCAGGATGGTCAAGGTCAATGTCCTGCAGGGCGAGAATGTCACCGGCCGGGTCCAGTCCGTCGACGATCACGGCGTGACGCTGGTCCCCGAGATCGCCGTTAAGAAGGGCATGAAAGCCAAGCAGGGCGAGCCCGTCAAACTTCCTTTCGACAGGATCCGTAGCGGAAAAGTCGAAGTAGAGTTCAGCCACCTCGATGAGGCTGGTCTGGAGAACGCACACAATGGACCTTCTGAGGAGGCCTAATGGATATTGACATGAGCGCGCTGAGACTTCTGGAGCGTGAGCGTGAAATCCCTCTGGATCTCCTGATTCCGACGATCGAGCAGGCGCTGCTGGTTGCTTACCACAAGACGCCGGGTGCTTTCGAGACCGCCCGCGCCGAGCTGGACCGCAAGAGCGGCCATGTGACCATCTGGGCCACCGAGATCGACGACGACGGCGCCCCTATCGGCGAATTCGAGGACACCCCCGCTGGCTTCGGCCGCATCGCGGCCAGCACCGCACGTCAGATCATCCTGCAGCGTCTGCGCGATGTCGAGGACGACAATGTGCTCGGCGAGTTCAAGGGCCGGGAAGGCGAACTGGTTTCCGGAACCATCCAGCAGGGCAACAACCCGCACATGATCCAGGTCAACCTGGGCACCGTGGAGGCACTGCTGCCGCCGCCCGAGCAGGTCCCGGGGGAGAAGTACACCCACGGCAACCGGCTCCGCGCCTTTGTGATCGACGTTCACCGCGGCACCAAGGGTCCCTCCATCACGCTGTCCCGCTCGCACCCGGGCCTCGTCCGCAAGCTCTTCGAACTGGAAGTCCCGGAGATCGCCGACCGTTCCGTGGAAATTGTGGCACTGGCACGCGAAGCCGGGCACCGCACCAAAATGGCGGTCAAGGCCAACACCTCCGGCGTCAATGCCAAGGGTGCCTGTATCGGTGAGATGGGGTCGCGTGTCCGCGCCGTCATGACCGAATTGAACGACGAGAAGATCGACATCGTCGACTACAGCGACGATCCGGCGACCTTTATCGCCAGTGCCCTCTCGCCGTCGCGCGTGAATTCGGTCACCATCACGGACGAGGCAACCCGCTCCGCCCGCGTGGTGGTTCCGGACTATCAGCTCTCCCTCGCGATCGGCAAGGAAGGCCAGAACGCTCGCCTGGCCGCCAAGCTCACCGGCTGGCGGATCGACATCGTCTCGGACGCCGCGGTGAACCGCGACAAATAGGCCGCAGTCCGGGTCCGCCCTCCGGCGTCCGCGTCCCCGCGGGTTCGGGGCACAGACGCTTCTGGGGCTAGACTAGACATGACCGCGCCTAACGGCCGGTATCCGTGTGCCCTCAGCACAACCGGGTTTTCATCCGGACGCCAGGGGCCGGCAGATATGTACTGGCAGGAAGATACTCGGAAGTGGCACAAGTGCAACACCTCGAGAATCAGCCCCAGCGCACCTGTATCGGATGCCGGAAAAAGGGCCCGCGGTCTGAGTTACTCCGGCTCGTCGCCGACGGCAGCGGTTCATCCGCCGTCGTACTGGATGAACGACGCCGGATGGCTGGCCGGGGTGCATGGCTGCACCCCAGCGAGAAGTGCCTGGCACTGGCGGTCAAACGTCGAGCGTTCGGTCGCGCCCTCAACGGCGCAACCGGAACAACCGACGTCGAACGCCGGATCACCGCAGTCACGAAAGCCGTGGACACTCCGGTGGCCGCAGCAACAACCGTCCAACCTGAAAGCGGGTCAGAAAACTGATGGAAACCCGATGAGTTCCCAGCGATGAGTGCGCAACGATGACAACTTTGTTGCGCTCAGCAATGGACCTTTCAGCCGCACTCGCGGCGGAGGTCCGCATTAAGAAGTAGACGGTTCGTGCCTGGCTCGGTGCGGACCGAGACAGGAGAAATGTGGCCAAGGTCCGCGTGCATGAGCTTGCTAAAGAGCTCGGTATTACTTCCAAAGATGCAGTCACCAAACTGCAGGAACTGGGCGAATTCGTTCGCTCCGCCTCTTCCACCATTGAGGCTCCCGTTGTGAGGAAACTCCGCAACGCATTCCCCGACGCAGCAGCAGCTCCGAAGTCTGAAGCGCCTGCGTCCGCCCCCAAGGCACCCGCCAGCCCCTCGGCAACCCGTCCGGCGCCGGCTCCGGCAGCGCCCGGTGCCCCGGCACCGGCAGCAGCAACCAGGACTGAGGCTCCGGCAACGGCTGCTCCGGCACCGTTCGCCGCGCCGTCGTCCACCGCTGGCCAGGCTCCGGCTGCACCGTCGGCTGCTGCGCCGTCGGCCGCTGCACCGACGGCGGCACCGCCCGCTGCACCGTCGACGGGCATCAAGCCCGGCGCACGGCCTGCTCCGAAGGCTGAAGCTCCGGCTGCTCCGGCACGCCAGGGCGGTTCGGCACCCCGTCCGGGCGGTCCTCGTCCCGGCAACAACCCGTTCGCTACGTCCCAGGGCATGCCCCGGGGCCGCGGCGGCGACAACGAACGTCCTTCGCGTCCGGGCAACAACCCCTTTGCTCCTTCCCAGGGCATGCCGCGTCCGGGCGGCAACCGCACCGAGGGCGAACGCCCCGGCGGCCCGCGTCCCGCAGCAGGCGCAGGGGGTCCCCGTCCGGGAGCTCCCCGCACCGGTGGCGCTCCGGGTGCCCGTCCGGGTGCTCCGCGTCCGGCCGGCGCTGCCGGCGCCGGCCGTCCGGCAGGAGCCGGCGGAAACCGTCCGACTCCCGGCATGATGCCTAACCGCACCGAACGTCCCGCACCGGCCGGTGCAGGCCGTCCCGGTGGCGGCGCCCGTGGTCCGGGCCGTCCGGGTGGCGCCCCGGGTACCGGTGCTCCCGGTGCCGGCGGCGGCGCCCCGGCCGGCGGTGGCTTCGGCAAGGGTGGCCGCGGTCGCGGCGGAACCCAGGGTGCTTTCGGTAAGGGCGGCGCAGGCCGTGGCAAGCAGCGCAAGTCGAAGCGTGCCAAGCGCCAGGAACTCGAGCAGATGAGTGCTCCGTCGCTGGGTGGCGTCAGTGTGCCCCGCGGCGACGGCAACACCATCGTCCGGCTCCGCCGTGGCTCGTCCATCACGGACTTTGCCGACAAGATCGAGGCGAACCCCGCCGCACTGGTGACCGTCCTCTTCCACCTCGGCGAAATGGCTACGGCCACGCAGTCGCTGGATGAAGAGACCTTCGCACTGCTCGGCGAGGAGCTTGGCTACAAACTCCAGGTCGTCTCACCGGAGGACGAGGAGCGCGAGCTGCTCTCCGGCTTCGACATCGACTTCGAAGCCGAACTGGAAGCCGAAGGCGATGAGGACCTCGAGGCACGTCCTCCGGTGGTCACCGTCATGGGTCACGTTGACCACGGTAAGACCCGCCTGCTCGACGCCATCCGCAAGTCCGACGTTATGGCGGGCGAGCACGGCGGCATCACGCAGCACATCGGTGCCTACCAGGTCACCCACCCGCACGAAGGCATCGATCGCAAGATCACCTTCATCGATACTCCGGGCCACGAGGCGTTCACCGCCATGCGTGCCCGTGGTGCGAAGGTCACCGACATCGCCATCCTGGTGGTCGCAGCGGACGACGGCGTGATGCCTCAGACCGTTGAGGCCCTCAACCACGCACAGGCGGCCAACGTGCCGATCGTGGTGGCTGTCAACAAGATTGACAAGGAAGGCGCCAACCCGGAGAAGGTCCGCGGCCAGCTGACCGAATACGGACTGGTTCCGGAAGAGTACGGTGGCGACACCATGTTCGTGGAGGTCTCTGCCCGCCAGAACCTCAACATCGACGAGCTGCTCGAGGCCGTTCTGCTGACCGCAGACGCTGCCCTGGACATGCGCGCCAACCCGAACAAGGATGCCCGCGGTATCGCGATTGAAGCCAACCTGGACAAGGGCCGCGGTTCCGTTGCCACCGTCCTGGTTCAGTCCGGCACCCTGCACGTCGGCGACACCATCGTGGCTGGCACGGCGCACGGCCGTGTCCGAGCGATGTTCGACGACGACGGCAGCGTCCTGACCGAAGCCGGCCCGTCCCGCCCCGTGCAGGTCCTGGGTCTGTCCAACGTCCCGCGCGCCGGTGACACATTCTTCGTGACCGCTGACGAGCGCACCGCCCGTCAGATCGCCGAGAAGCGTGAAACCGCCGACCGCAACGCCGCGCTGGCCAAGCGCCGCAAGCGCATCAGCCTGGAAGACTTCGACCAGGCCGTCGCCGAAGGCAAGATCGACACCCTCAACCTCATCCTCAAGGGTGACGTGTCCGGTGCCGTGGAAGCCCTCGAGGACGCGCTGCTCAAGATCGACGTCGGCGAAGGCGTCCAGCTGCGCATCATCCACCGCGGTGTCGGTGCGATCACGCAGAACGACGTCAACCTGGCAACGGTCGACAGCGCCGTCATCATCGGCTTCAACGTCAAGCCCGCCGAGCGTGTTGCCGAACTGGCAGACCGCGAAGGCGTGGACATGCGCTTCTACTCCGTCATCTACGCAGCAATTGATGACATCGAGTTGGCCCTCAAGGGCATGCTCAAGCCGGAGTTCGAAGAAGTCCAGCTTGGCACCGCCGAGGTCCGCGAAGTGTTCCGTTCCTCCAAGTTCGGCAACATTGCAGGCTCGATCGTCCGCTCGGGTGTTATCCGACGCAACGCGAAGGCCCGCATCAGCCGCGACGGCAAGATCATCGGGGACAATCTCGCAGTTGAGACGCTCAAGCGCTTCAAGGACGACGCCACCGAGGTCCGCACGGACTTCGAGTGTGGTATCGGTCTTGGCTCGTTCAACGACATCAACGAGGGTGACACCATCGAGACCTTTGAGATGCGCGAAAAGCCGCGCGTCTAGGTTGGTTTAGCGTTTGGGGCCGTCGGAATTTTTCCGGCGGCCCCGCCCCTACGCTGGGCGGCAATGGATCTGCGATCCATTGCCGCCCAGCGTAGGGGCGTCAGCCTTCCCAATGCTCGCAAGCTCGCATTGGGGCCCTCGGCTGCCGCCTTCGATGCCACTCCCAGGCCGCCGGAAAAGTTCCAACGGGAGTCCGTCGTTGACTCGCCGTGGTGCGTGGCAGAAAACTGAAACGAGCGACCCCGCCTAGCAGGCGCCGTCGTACATCCAAATTTTAGGAGTGGAAATGGCTGATCCCGCACGGGCTGCCAAGTTGGCGCAGCGGATTAAGGTTGTTGTTGCTGAGGCTTTGGGCCGGAGGGTCAAGGATCCGCGGCTTGAGGGTATTACTGTCACTGATGCCCGCGTGACCAATGATCTGCAGCATGCCACGATCTACTACACGGTGTTCGGCGGCGAACTGGTCCAGGCTGAGGCGGCGAAGGGGCTGGAGAAGGCCAAGGGCGTGCTTCGGCAAGAGGTGGGCCGGAACATCACTGTCCGGCTGACCCCGACCCTGGAGTTTGTTGCCGACCAGATCCCGGTCAACGCTTCCAACCTTGAGGAACTGCTCCGGGCCGCTAAGAAGCGCGACGCCGAAGTGGCCGCACTCGCGGCAAGTGCGCAGCACGCCGGCGACCCCGACCCGTACAAGAGTGACACGTCCGAGGACGTGGACCTCGACGAAGACGACTTCGACGAAGAGGACCTCGACCTAGTCGACGAGGACGACGTCGACGAGGACAGCAACAAGTAGGCTCCAGCACTGCAGGATTTCTGCAGCGAGCCGGCCGGCCCCGATTTCGGGGTCGGCCAGTGCTGTCTGAGGCGGCTCTTGCCAGGCGGCTCATGCGAGGCGGCCCGTGCGAGGCGGCCCGTGCGAGGCGGCCCATGCCAGCTGGCCCGCTCAGGGGCCGCTGTCGCGATCGTTCGAGCCATGGTCCAGCTCCAGATAAACCACCTGGCCGTTCGGCCCGAGGGCATTGGCCGTCGCGTACAGCGTGTGTCCGCGGAGGGCGAGGTCGGCCGTCCCATCATGTATTTCCCGGCATCAGTGCGTCGTGTACAAACCGGGTAGCGCGTGCAAGCATGGAGCTATTGCGCACCGAGCTGTCAGTTACTTCTTTGCAGAACACGACACAGACAGATCAGTACAACCACCTCCTATGAGGCATCTCCGTATTGACCGCCTCGCTCGAGGACGTGCTCATGTTTGATCTGTTCAAAGACCTTGATACTTACACAGGGATCCCTCCGTACGCCAGTGAACACTACGGTGTCTATCAGCCTCTGCTGGGGTGGGAATCCCGTTTGACCAAGAAATGGATCCAGCGCGGAGGGATCGTTGTCGATCCGCACATCAAGAAAGTCCTGGACGGCCGGTTCAAGCCCGGTCCGGAGCTCGTGCAAAACGATCATCCGCTCGAATTCCTGGCATTTCCCCTGCAACCAGGCTCCGGGATATCGCCCTATTCCGTCGTGTTGACAAAAACGCTCAACAGCGAATTGCTGGTTGTACTGCGCGATGCCATACAGGGATTTGTCGTACAAAATGACGGCCGTCTGCCGCAGGGCGCAGAATGGAATGCCCTGATAGAAATCAACAATCTGATGGACCCCGAGGAGGGGCCGCTCCGAAAGGTCAACGATATACACCGGGCTCGCCTTAACCAGCAGATGATGGCCCAAGCCCAAGGAGGCCAGATCACCGCCGAGATGCTGGCGACAACAAAGCAAGCTCACCTGTCCCTCATGCAGTACGAATCTCAGATCGCCGTCTTCCTGCTTGCCCACGCCGAGGGGCAGGGCGGGGCCGATCCCAACGAGCTGTCCAAGCTGTTTTCTGTCGTTACCGCCGCGCCGGCGAATGACATCCTCAGGCCGACCGACCCTTTGGCGAGCATCGACCCCCGCGCCTCCGGTGGAGCGCTGTCCCCTGTGGGCTTCGTGCACTTGTTCCGCCAGTACTTCTTCGATCTGGGAACGTTCCTGGGCGAAAGCGTCGAACACATTTGGCTCGCACCCGGAACAACAATCGAGCTCATCGAAGTGAGTACCCGAAAGTCCATCGTGGAGCACCAGGAGGAAAGCGCGACCGAGACCACTACCGCTTCCGAAGACAGCAGCGCGGTGAAGGATGAACTCAGTGATGCGGTGAAGGCGGAGAACAGCAGCAGCACCAAACTTGGAGTCTCGACCACCAACACCGTGAATTTCGGTGTCTACCAGGGCACTGCTTCCGCAAACTACGGGGTCGAGAGCAGCCGGAAAGAGGCACGCGAGGCCACGCACAAGCAAAACCGGGAGCAAGCGGAAAAGCTTTCTTCGCAGATCAAGCGGAGCTACAAGTCCATCTTCAAGACCGTGACAGAGACGACAGATGTGCGCAGCCGGCGATACTTGCTGCAAAATACCTCGAACAAACTCATCAACTACGAGCTGCGGCGCAAAATGCGCCGCGTCGGAGTGCAGCTTCAGGACATGGGAAACCAACTCTGCTGGCAGGTATTCATCGACGATGCAGGAGTGTCCTTAGGACTTTCCGAACTGGTGCATTTTGCTGAATCACCGGACCTGGCCAACCTCAAGGATCCCGATATCGGCCCGCCTCCAGCCAACATCGCCAAGAAAGTTACCGTACCGATTCCTTTCACCCCCATCCTCAACTACAGCAACTGGCATGCCAACTACGAGTTCGCGTATCTGGAAACAGGTAACACTGCGTACAAAGACAAGTTCCTCGGCACAGTCAAGGGCGACGACGATGACGACGACAGCCAGATCATCATGGGCCCCTTCACCTTCAAAATTGACCCCCCGCAGAGCAACTATGTCCTCACCGACGACATCCGGATTATCGGGCCGCAGGGCAATAAGCAGGCTGTGGTGAGGACGAAAACCAAGAACGCGGACGGCTCGTTCACCTTGGTACTTCAGTTCATCAACTTCGGCAAAGAAAATGTCCTCAACCTCGACGTCGAGCTGGTCTTCGCCCCTCAGACCGGCGCCCTCACCGAATACGAGACGAACAAGAAGAAGGTACAGGAAAAATACGACGCCGAGCGGCAGCGCCTGCTGAAGAAAAGTTTCCTGGAAAGCGTCAGGAAACGCATAAAAGACGCAAGCAGTATCAGGTCCCGGCCGGCATGGGATCTGAGAGAAGAAGAACGCACGGTCATCTACCGACAGTTGCTCCAGCGGCTGATGCTCGACAGCTGGGACATCGCATCCAAGAATCAAAAAGACACCGAAAACCTCCGTCTCAGCCACGTCCGCTCGGAAATCATCCGGGCCATTTTCGACGTTGACGGCATGCTCTACTTTGTCGCACCTGAATGGTGGATGCCGCGCCGGCACCGAAGCCAGCTCGATTTGAAAGTGCAGGTGGGGGACCCCGCCATCGAATTGACGGACAACGACGTCGTCAAGTGGGATGATGTGGAAAAACGCGCCGACAATTATCGGATTACGGAAGACTCCGCTCCCGCAAGATACGGCAGTTCGCTCGGGTGGCTACTCCAGCTGGACGGTGACAACCTCCGCAACGCGTTCCTCAACGCACCCTGGGTAAAGGCCGTCATCCCGATCCGGCCCGGGAGGGAGCGGGCTGCGCTTAACTGGCTAAGGAGCATCGAAGGCCACGAGAACGACGGCTGGAACACGCCCTACATCGGCACGGCTGAAGAGGATGCCGAATTCAACGGGAAGACCATCGGCGAAGTACTGGAGATCATCGCCGAGCGGATGGAAAAGGAGAACGGCAAGATCGCCAACGTGCTCGAAGCGGACAAAGTCTTCGAAAAAGGGTTTGACCCGCTGGCATCGGGCTTCGATGCCGGACTGCCCGCCAATAAGGTCTTCAGCCAGTGGATCTCGATTCTTCCCACGGACCAAATCGTGGCCTCGGAGTACGAGCCAAAAGACCTCACCCGTTAGCCTCGGCGGCGAAACACGCGATGGAACTTAGGGATATCACCCGGGAGACATCACTGCTGAAGTCGTACAAAACAACCTACGTCGACAACCAGAATTACCAGCTGCTCAGGATGTATCGGGACAAGGGACGACAGTTCCCAATACTGACAGAGCACGTCTTCTCACTGTCAGGAAGCTCGCCGGAAGAGTTGATCGACTACAAACTGCGGCGAAACATGGACGACGCCGATGCCGGACGCTTTTTCGTCCTCGAGCGCACCGACAACTTGACCGACAAGGCGAAAACGAGGCTCTTCTTAGTTTGGGTGTCCCCAACACTGGTCGAGCAATTCAAGAGCGACCCGTCAAACGCTCCCCGCGTGAAAGCGAACGTCATCTTTCATCCGCGAGCCGGTCTGGAAAACTACCCTACGTACTGGAACGGCGGAATAGAGCCGGTCCAGGTACCCAACTTCCTCGAACTCGGGATCAGATACCTCTGCAAGGAAAAGCACGTTGTTGCCCAGCACTTCTGCGCCGTCGCCAAGCCCCGGCCCCCCGGCGCCGCCGGCGTCGACAACCCGAAGAGCTCCCTCGCCGTGATGGTCGTGGTCCCTGTTTCCAGCGCCACCGCGTTCGCCAGCCTAGGGAATCCGCTGGAGCTCGAAGATGCGCTGCGGCACATCACGAAACGATGCTACGAAGGCGTCACCGCCAAGCTGATCCCAGCGACGGCGGTCACCCTCGAAAGGGTGGCCGTCTCCGGCTACAGCCGCAGCGGGGTGGTGCTTCGCACGCTCCTGGACAACGCCAGGGCAAACGAGCCGTTCATGCGCAATGTCGTGAAAGAGTTCTACGCCTTCGACGTGATGCTGAACGAGAACGACCCGCAGGGCCTCGTAGTCAAAACGAAAAAGCAGGGCTACGACGAGTTCTGGTCGAAACTTACGGCCTGGCAGGGAGACGACTCCGACAAGAAGATCCGGCTTTACAGCGCGGAGCCGGCAACGGTCGGCTCAATCTACGGCGAGCTGCAAACCCGACTCAAGAAGTACGGAGGCGGTTATCAGAACAAGGTAGGCTTCAGTTCCTTCAACGGCAAGATGCGGCGGGACGGTTCCGGAAAGTACGCCAACCTTAGCGACGGCTATGAGATCTATTCCACCGACGGCTCACGTTCCCTCGCCGTCATGCCGTCGGGAAACGCGCTTATTTACCTGTCGAGCGACAACCTGGTCAATCCCGACGGCTTTGCCCCGGGAGGGACGTACGAGCCTGGGCTGGAGGGGCACAGTTGGTTCATTTCGAGACTCCTCTCGCATGCCGTGTTCCACAGCGGCTTCTAGGACTTGTGGTCCAAGGGAGCCGGGAGCCCTGCACGCAGGTCGCGGAAGCTGTACCGGGTCTTGCCGTTCGGCATTGGCGTCCTCTTCCAGCGCGGCGAAATCGCCCGGTGTCCGCTGGTCGCCGTCGTCATCGATGATCCGGACGTGGCCGACGAGCTCGCGTTGGTCACCCGGCCCGGACTCCCGACCAGTGAGACCGGTGAACGGCTGCCGGAAATACACGGCTGCCCCCCCAAGATCGGATTTTAATCCGCCCGGCCGCCAAAGTCGATGCTTTCCGCAATCCACTGCGGGCCGTCCGCAGCCCACGGCGGCCCGCTGGCTAAGATCGGACCATGCTCACGCCACCCCCAGCTCCCGATGTCAACGACTTTCTGGACCAGGCCATCCGGCTCGCGGTGGCAAGTGTGGCCGACGGCGGCGGTCCGTTCGGGGCGCTTGTGGTCACCGCGGACGGCCGGACCTTCGGGGGCGTCAACCGCGTAACACGGGACAACGATCCCACAGCCCACGCCGAGGTGGTCGCCATCCGCAGGGCCGCCGCAGCCACAGCCACTTTCGATCTCAGCGGTGCTGTGCTCTACGCCAGCTGCGAGCCGTGCCCGCTCTGCCTCGCGGCTGCGCTGTGGGCCCGCAAGGACCGGGTGCACTTCGCGGCGGACCGAAACGCGGCCGCTGCAGCCGGCTTCGACGACGCCGTCTTCTATGAGTATTTCGACGGGGCCCGGCCGGAACTGATGCCGGTGCGCCACACGGCATTTCCGGCGTCGGGCCTTCCCTTCCAGGCGTGGCGCGACAACCCGGACCGCACCGGGTACTGAACCCTGCCGCCGCCGACGCCGGCGGGACTTATGGCTCTTGATTCGGTCCTCCTCGTGGCGTCTGATGGAACCATGACAGCGCGGACAGGAATCATGACAATGCGGGCGGCGGACAGCTGGCGGCGGTGGGCTTGAGCCTGATTAAATGCCCCCATTGCGGGAAAACCAACCGGGTTCCGACGGTGGCCGCCGGCCACCCGCGCTGCGGCAACTGCCGCAAGGACCTGCCTTGGATCGTCGAAGCCGGCGACGCGGACTTCGGGGTGGTCGCCGAGCAGTCCTCGACGCCGGCGCTGATCGACTTCTGGGCCGCCTGGTGCGGGCCATGCCGGATGGTCAGTCCCGTGCTGGACAAGCTGGCCCGGGAGCGGGCCGGGCACGTCAAGCTCGTCAAGGTCGACGTCGACAAGTCACCCCTACTCTCGCGCCGCTTCGATGTCCAGGCAATCCCTACCTTGCTCCTGATCAGGGGCGGCCAGGTCGTGGCCCGTCAGGCGGGGGCACCGCCGGCGGCGGCCCTGCGCAGCTGGCTGGACGGGGCCCTGGCTGCGGGCGCCACCTGAGGCCGGGAGGCGGCCGCCGTGGTGCCGGTGCCGTGGTACCGGTGCCTCAGCGGCGCTTCGAGCGGCCCCGGGCCCCCAGACCGCCCAGGACGGGCGAACCCATGCCCAGCAGGAAGCCCACGTCATACCAGTTTCCGGCGCGGGCGGTGTTATAGAACGGGAATTCGCTCCACTGTCCGAAGACATGGACAATCAACACGATCCACGCCGTCAGCCCGTTCCAGATGCCCCACAACAAATCCTGCCACCACATGAGTACCTCCCCGACTGAACCGGGAACCCGGTCCGTTGACCCGGGCGGAAAACGCCCTGGGCTCAGGCTAAGGGCTAAGGCGTTCCTGCGGTAGAGGCGTTCTCAAGGGGGGGATAGACCCGTCAGGGGAGCCGGGCCGGGAGGCGGTTGAGTCCTTCCACCAGGTCTGCCTTGCTGCTGCAGAGGGCAATCCGGATCCAGCCCTCACCGATCGAGCCGAAGGCCGTTCCCGGGGCGAACGCCACTCCAGAGTCGGCCAGGAAACGCCGGACCCAGGACCGGACGTCCCCGCCGCTGACGTGGGTCACATCCGCCCACAGGTAGAAGGCCCCCTGGGCAGTGAGGAAGGGGATTCCTTTGGACGCCAGGACGGCCGAGGCGGCGTCACGGTTGGCCCGGTAGTGCGCGTGGGCGTGGCTGACGTAGTCCTGCGGGCCCGTCAGTGCGGCCAGCGCCGCGTACTGCGAGGGCGACGCGACGCAGGAGACGATTGACTCCATGACGTTGTTCATCTTCTGCTCCAGCCCCGGCGGGCAGATCAGCGCGCCGATGCGCAGCCCTGTCAGGCCGTAGGTCTTGGACAGCGTCACCGAGGTGAAAACGCGGGCCTCGCCCGGAACCTCGCTGTCGAAGCGGGCCGGGCTCACATGGGGGACGTCGTAGGTGAACGCCTCGTAGCATTCGTCCGAAATGATCCACAGGTCATGCCGGACGGCCAACGCCACGAGGCTGCGGGTGAGCTCCCCGCCCAGCACCGCGCCCAGCGGATTGGACGGCGAATTCAGGATCAGCACTTTGGTCCGCTGCGTGATGAGCTCCTCGATGTCCGCGATCCGCGGCTGGAAGTCATGGTCCGGATACAGCGGATACTGCACCGGAACGGCGTGCAGCAGGCGGCTCGTCATCGCGAACGTGGGGTAGCCCGGGTTGGGGATGAGGATCTCGTCACCCGGGGAGAGCAGCAGGCTCATCGCGAAGTGCAGGCCCTGCTGGGCGCCGTCGACGACGTACACCCGGTCCGCCCCGACCGGCGTCCCATTGTGTTCGCGGAACCTCGCCGCAAAGGCCTCGCGCAGCGCCGGGATGCCGGCATTGGGGGTGTAGTTGGTTTCGTCCCGGTCCAGGCACGCCATCCCGGCTTCGAGGATGTGGCGGGGGACGGCGAAGCCGGGTTCCCCGATGCTCAGGACGATCGCGCCGGGGGTGGCCCAGGCGGCTTCGGTGATCTCGCGGATCTGGTTGCTGGGGACGTCGCGGACATGGGCGGCTAGCTCGGGCATGTCTGCCATCCTAACCGCCGGGCAGGAGCCGGACGGGGCGGGCAGGAGCCGGACGGGGCGGGTCCGGTCGGGAACGGGGCCGGGCGGGGGGAGCGTCCCGCGCAGATATACTGGGAAGCGTGCTTTCAGGACTGGTGATAGTGGACAAGCCGCAGGGCTGGACCAGCCACGATGTGGTTGGACGGATGCGGCGGCTCGCCGGTACCCGAAAAGTGGGGCATGCCGGGACCCTGGACCCGATGGCCACGGGAGTGCTGGTGCTCGGCATCAACAAGGCCACGCGCCTGCTGACCTACATCGTGGGCACCTCCAAGACCTATACCGCCACCATCCGGCTCGGCGAATCGACGGTCACCGACGACGCCGAAGGGGACGTCACCGCCGTCCACAGCGCCGCCGCGGTCACCGCGGAGGCCGTCCGGGCCGGCGTCGCCGACCTTACCGGCGAAATAGCCCAGGTTCCCAGCAGCGTCAGTGCCATAAAAGTCAACGGCGAACGCGCCTACGCGCGCGTCCGGTCCGGCGAAGAGGTCACGCTCGCCGCACGTCCGGTCACCATCCACCGTTTCGAAGTCCACGGGCTGCGCCCGGTACGCGACGGCGAGGCGCTCGACGTCGACGTCACGGTTGAATGCTCCTCCGGCACCTACATCCGTGCCCTCGCCCGCGACCTGGGCAACACGCTCGGCGTCGGCGGCCATCTGACGGCGCTTCGCCGGACCCGGGTGGGGCCGTACACCCTGGACCAGGCCCGTACCCTCGAAGAGCTCGCCGAGGAATTGGACGTACTGGAAATGTCCACGGCTGCCCGGGCCCTGATGCCGAACCGGGAACTCAGCGACGAGGAAACCACCGAGATTTCCTTCGGCCGCAGGATCGCCCCCGGACCGTCGGCCGGCACCCCGGACGCCCCGACGGCGGAAATGCCCGCCGCCGCTTTCGCGCCTGACGGTACCCTCGTGGCGCTGCTGGCTGACTCGGGAAGCTACGCCAAGCCCGTGCTGGTCTTCGCGCCGGACAATGAGAAGCGCGCCGCGAAGCAGTCCACGGCGGAACAGCAGGCAGACCAGTAGTGGACGCGTATTTCTACATCATCCTGGTGGCCGGGCTGGTCTCGACAATTATCTGCCTCACCGCGGGCCTGCTGAAGAAAGCCCCGAACGACACGACGATCCTGTCGGTGGCCGCCGTCGAACTGTCTCTGCTGGTCTACCTCGTCGGCTCGATCGTCCGGGTCATTGCCGGGGAGTCGATGGCGGGGGAGCCGTGGGAGTTTTGGGGATATCTGCTGACAGCGCTGATGCTGCCGGTCGGCGCGGTGTACTGGTCCGTTCTGGAACGCACGCGCTGGAGCAACTTCGTCCTGGCCGCCGTCGGCGTCACCGCCGTGGTGATGGCGGCCCGAATGAATCAGATTTGGTACTGACGTGGAAGAGGCAACGAACATGACGGCAGGATCTTCACACGAGGACGCCGGTTCGACGGCGGGCCTTGCAACGCCCGGCGCCGGTTCGACGGCCGCCCCGACGGCTGCTACCAGGGACACCCGCAATACCGGCCCCGGCCGGCTGCTGATCGCCGTCTACGCCGTGTTTGCCATCTCGGCGACCGCCCGGGCGGGATACCAGATCCTGACCAAATTCTCCGAAGCGCCGCTGGCCTACCTGCTGTCCGCTTTCGCCGCCGTCGTCTATCTCGTGGCTACGGTGTCCCTCGCCAAAGCCGGCCGCACCTGGTTCAAGGTGTCCGTTGCGGCGGTGCTCGTGGAGTTGATCGGCGTGCTCGTGGTCGGGGCGTTGAGCGTGTTCGACTCCGTCAACTTCCCGCACGAGACGGTCTGGTCGCTGTTTGGCCGCGGCTACGCGTTTATCCCGCTGCTGCTGCCCATCCTGGGACTGATCTGGCTGTACCGCCGACGTCCGGCGCCGAAGCAGGCCTGAGCCGTACGGGGCCGTAATGAGCCTTACTGAGCCGTCCTAGGCGGGAGCGTCGGGGATACCGGAGCCCAGGAGCCTGAGGCGCAGGCCCCGCCAGGCCGCCCCGAAGCCGGGATGCAAGTCCTTTTCGCCCACCCGCTCCACCGGCACCCACTGCAACTCCAGGCTTTCCGGGTCGCTGATCTCCGGTTCAAACGCTTCCACAACCACGACGGCGACCGTGGTGTAGCGCCAGTAGCCGACGTCGAACACCGAGGTGAACAGCACACGGACCTTCTCCGGCGGCACGGCAGCTTCTTCCCTGGCCTCCCGCAAGGCGCCATGGACTGCTTCTTCGCCCTGATGGAGGGCTCCGCCCGGGAGCCCCCAGGTGCCGCCCTGATCGCTCCACAATGCGCGGTGCTGGAGCAGGATGCCCTTGGCGGGGTCGTGGACCAGGAGTCCGGCCGAGCCAAAGCGCCCCCAGAATCTCCCACGGTCGCCGTCGACCCACGCGTCACCTGGATCACGGCGCCCGAGCGGGCGGCGCAGTTCGAAGGGGTGCTCGGTGGAGTGTGCCTCGCCGGGCGGCACGGTTTGGGGGCTATCCGGGCTGGCTGTCGGGGCAACAGTGCTGTCCATGCCCTCAGTTTCCCACGGACCGTGCCCGTTCCTGCCGAAGTGTGACCCCGCGGGAAGACACATCAAACGGGCCGCGCGCCGGAGGCACGGCGGGATCCGTCGGTCAGGACGTGACAGCGGCTGTTCCAACAGAAACTGCCGGCCAAACACTTTAGTTATCCACATAGGGG
Source organism: Arthrobacter sp. CG_A4 (assembly GCF_035985125.1). Taxonomy (NCBI): domain Bacteria; kingdom Bacillati; phylum Actinomycetota; class Actinomycetes; order Micrococcales; family Micrococcaceae; genus Arthrobacter; species Arthrobacter sp. CG_A4. Next base: position 55,398 of record NZ_JAXCID010000026.1, read on the forward strand.
AGCCCGCTAGGGCTACCAGAGCTGGAATCGGGAATCATTGGAGGTAGCCCCCGGGCAGCCGGAGCAGCGGATCACTCACTCGGGCCTAGTGATTACAGCTGTCTCTACACTCGTATGTTCTTCAGGAGATTTCACGCAGTCACGGCCCCCAGAATGTCACAGCCTCGAGGAAGAATTTGGCTATGCAAGCCAGCGAAGATTTCGTACCGTTACAAGCCACATGGCCTGGCGCCGGGGTCCTCCCTGAAATTCCCCGGCTTACGCCCGTTCCACACGGGGCGGATGACATGGGCTGTGCCCTTGATGGGGCGCTGGTACTGCTGCGCTCTGCAAATGTGACGGCAGTTCCTGATGCAGCGCTGTTCGGAGTGACCGAAGCCTCGGACTTTGCCGGCCACGTCGAGGAGTTGTCCCGCATGGTTGACTACCTGCAACTTGTGGCTGCGGCGGCGGTCGACCGGACCCGAAGCCGGGCAGCGGCCGGGGCCAGGACTGCCGCTGCGACGTTTGGTTCTGACGCACCCGCGGGCTGGCTTACCGGCTGGAACCCTGAATCGAGTGCCCTGGCGGTTGACCAGTCGGGCCCCACCTGGAAAGAGCCGGACGGTGCTGATCTTTCCGAGGGCTGGGTGGACGACGGGTACCGGAACACCGCGGAATTCCTGCGGGCCAGGCTGCGGATCAGTGCCGCCGAAGCGCGACGCCGGCTGGCCCTCGTCGGGGATGTCCTGCCGCGCACGGGCCTGACGGAACAGCCGCTGCCGGCCGCGAAGGAAGAGCTGGCGGCTGCGGTCGCCGCCGGGGACGTCGCCTCACAGGCGGCGACCATCATCAGCCTTTCCCTGGACCGGGTCCGGCGCGTGTCCTCGCCCGAGGATGCCGTCCGGATGGAGCATGCCCTCATCCGGACAGCGGTCGAGAACGACCAGGATTTCCTGACCAGGATCGCCAAACGCTGGACGGACGCCTTGGACCAGGACGGCGAGGAACCCAGCGAGCAGGAATTGCGCCAGCGGCAGGGTGCCTTCATCCGCCGGGCACACCGCGGACTGCAGCATCTGGAAATCTTCGCCACAACCGACCAGTTCGAACACTTGCTCACGGTCATGAACGTCGCCACCAACCCGCGGACCGGCGTCGCATCCTGTCGCGAGGGCGGCACGGATGCTGCCGGCCATGGCGGGCCTGCTGCTGAATCCCGGTCTGAAGCCGGCACTGAAGCCACCGGCGTCGGCGATGCTGACGACGTGGCTGCCCTCGAACGGCTGGATCAGCGCACCCGGCCGCAGCGGCTTCTCGATGGCCTCGTCGGCGCCTGCAAAGCCGCTCTCGCCGCAGGAGTCCTGCCCTCTGCGGGAGGGCTGCGCCCGCAGGTGATGGTCACCGTTGACTACCGGGACCTGCTGGAGCGGCTCGGAGGCGCCGATCTGGAGACCCGTGCCCCTGGGTCCAACGCCGGGACACTGATGTTCACCGGTCCAATCACGGCCTCGACAGTGCGCCGGATCGCCTGCGACGCCGACATCATCCCGGTTGTGCTGGGCGGCCAGGGCCGGATCCTCGACATTGGACGCTCATCGCGGGTTTTCCCGCCGCACATCCGCAAGGCCATCACAGCGCGAGATGGGGGCTGTGCCTTTCCCCAGTGCACTATCCCGGCGCCCTGGTGCGAAGCCCACCACATCGATTACTGGTCCCGCGGCGGGAGCACGGGGGCCGGCAACGGAGCCCTGCTCTGCTCTCATCACCATCACCTGATCCACAAAGAACAGTGGTCCATCCAGCTGAGAAGCGGTGTTCCATGGTTCATACCGCCTCCGCACCTTGATCCTCGCCGGGTGCCACGGCGGAACCGCTACTTCCGGCTTGAGTAGGGCTTGAGCTTCCGCCCCGGAAGAGGACGGGGCGTCTGAGCTGTGCGGCTACCGGAACTGAGCAAAGATGCGCACCGGATCAGGACGGAAATCCGAGCCCTCGGTGAATCCGAGGGCCTCGTAAAAGGCACGCTGCCCGGGTTCGTCGTCGGTGATCAACACCAACTGCCGGACATGCTGGTAGCGCGTCCGCACAGCTTCCAGCAGCCCGCGCCCGGCACCTGATTTCTGGAACGCCGGGTCCACGAGAATGTCCTGCAGGTAACAGATAGTCGCGTCATCGGAGATCGCCCGGGCCAGCCCAACCAGCCCACCGCCGGCATTCCGGGCCGTGGCAACGAGGGACGAACCGCGGATGGCGGCGGTCGTGACCTTGGGATCCCGGGTATAGGCGCTCCATCCCACGGATTCGTAGAGAGCCAGCACCTCGGAATCGGAAACGGGGCCGCCGGCTAAGCCTGAATCCACCGGTCGGCTGTCGCTGATGGCCGGATTCTGATTCAGTCTTGTTTTCGGGCCGAGGGCAGGGTGGATGGCAGGACCTCGCTGTCCGGTGGTGTTCCACTGTTTCTTTCGGTTGCGCCGTATCGGCTGGATTGACAGTAGGGGGTCAGGCCGGTTTGGGCGGCGGGAAGAT